>CAHJWU010000150.1 GCA_903643085.1 Rhodospirillales bacterium | reverse complement strand
CACACCGCGAAGCAAAACAGGTTCTAAGGACGACTGTCCTTAGCGGGGTCCAGGGGCAGAGCCCCTGGCCTTGCCTTGCCTTGCTCAAGTCCGGACCACACGCGCCGAGGGCGTGAGCTTGGCCTGGCGCTGGATGTACCATTGCTGCGCCATGGTGAGCGTGTTGTTCCAGGACCAGTAGATCACCAGGCCGGCCGGGAAGCGGCCCATGGTGAACATGAAGATCAGCGGCATGAACTGCAGCATGCGCGCCTGGGCGGGATCGGGCGGCGGCGGGTTCAGTTTCTGCTGGAAATACATGGTGGCGCCCATCACCAGCGGCCAGATGCCGAGGTGCAAATAGGGCGAGAACGTGCTGGGGTCGACGGGGATCAGGCCGAACAGGTTGAAGATGTTGGTGGGGTCGACCGAGGAGAGGTCCTGTACCCAGCCGAAGAACGGCGCGTGGCGCATTTCGATGGTGATCAGGATCACCTTGTAGAGTGCGAAGAACACCGGGATCTGCAGCAGCATGGGCGCGCAGCCGCTGACCGGGCTGACGTTTTCCGTCTTGTAGACCGCCATCATTTCGGATTGCAGCTTGGCGGGTTCGTCCTTGTAGCGTTCGCGCACCGCGGTGATTTTCGGCGCCAGCAGCCGCATCTTTCCCATGCTGCGGTAGGAGCGTGCGGCGATCGGGTAGAACAGCGTCTTGACGCCCAGGGTGAAGATCAGGATGGCGATGCCGAAATTGCCGACCACGCCGTAGATCCAGTCGATAGCGTAGAAAAACGGTTTGGTCAGGAAGAAGAACCAGCCCCAGTCCACGGCGTACGAGAAGCGCGGAATTTCGGCGCGCGCCTCGTAGCGGTCCAGGAGGTGGACTTCCTTGGCGCCGGCGAACACGCGGCTTTGCGTGCTGGCATCCGCTCCCGGGGCGACCTGCTCGGGTGTGGCGGCCAGGAAGTTGACTTCGAAGCGGTCGGCACCGTTGTCCAGCCAGTGTTTCCACTCGGTGCGTTGGCTGGCGTGCTGGTCCGGGATCAGCGCGGTGAGCCAGTATTTGTCGGTAAAGCCGGCCCAGCCGCCCTGGCCGGTGTGGGTGTAGCCCACGCTGTCGGCGCGGTCGGCCTGGGTCTTCACCTTGCTGTAGGACAGGTCCTCCAGTTTGAGGTCCATCATGCCCAGCAGGCCTTCGAACACGTTGTAGCCGGCGGTTTGCGGCAGCCAGTCCCGCCGCACGCGTTGCCACGGCCAGATCTGCACCGGTGCGGCGCCGGCGTTGTGCACGCTCTGGCGCACGCTGAAGACGTAGTTGTCGTCCACCGAAAGCGTGATGTGGAAAATCAGCCCGGCGCCGTTGTCCCAGCTGATGTTGACCGGGTGTCCGGCCGACACGCTGCCGCCCTCGCTGGTCCAGACCGTATCGCTGTCCGGCAGCTTCACTTTGTCCGTGCTGGTCCAGCCGAACTGCACGTAGCTCGGCTGCGGATCGGACCGCGGCTCCAGCACGCGCACCAACGGCGAGGTCCTGGCGACCGTCTCGTGGTAGGAGCGCAGGCGCAGATCGTCGAGGCTGGCGCCGAGCAGGCTGAGGCTGCCCGTCACCCGCTTACCGTCGATCACCACGCGCGGGACCTTGGCCGGGTCCATCAGCGGCGGCGGCACGTGTTCCGGCTGCGTGCCGGGCGGCGCGGGGTCGTGGGTGGGCGCCGGGGTCTGGTCAGACGGCGTGTTGCGTGTGGTCTGCGCCGCCTGCCGCGCGAGCTGGGCGTGGTTTTTCGGCGGCGCCAAGTACTGGAACACCAGCAGGATGCCCACGGCGAGCGCGATGAACAGCGGAAGGCGTTTCTGGTCCATCAGCTTGCCTTGACGTCTTTCGTTATCTGGGCGCGCATGGGCCTGCGAAAATGGCCGCAGGGTGGGACGGGGTCATGGCCGCAACCGCCCCAGGGATTGCAGCGCAGCACACGCCAGGCTGCCAGCGCCAGGCCGCGCACTGCGCCATGGGTGCGCAGCGCCGCGATGGCGTAAGCACTGCAGCTCGGCTCGAAACGGCAGGCCGGCGGCAGGACGGGCCGCACCAGCAGCTGGTAGGCGCGCACCAGCACGGCAAGCGCGGCGCCGGCCGGTTTCGCCCCGCCGGACGCGGCCCCCGTCATGGCCTGGCCGCGGTGGCCACGCCCAGTTTCGCCAGGCCACGCCGCAGATCGTCGATCAGCAAGTCGAACCGCCTCGCCCGCGTGGTGTCCCGGCCAACCAGCACCAGGTCGGCGCCGTAAGCCGGCGTCTCGGCCAGCAGAAGCCGCGCCGCCGCGCGCAGGCGCCGGCGCGTCCGGTTGCGCACCACCGCGTTGCCCACCTTCTTCGTCACCGTGAAACCGAGCCGCACCGGCGCGTCGTCGCCACGGTCCAGCGCCTGCAAAACCAGCCCCGGCGAGGGTGCCTTGCGGCCGCGTGCCGCCACGCGCAGGAATTCGGCGCGACGCTTCAGATGCGGCGAGCGTGTCCCTGCCGCTGGAAGCGGCGTGCGTGTCCCCGCCGCTAGAGGCGGCAAGCGTGCCTCTGCCGCTGCACGCGGCACAAGCACCGGGTCCGCCATTCGCGTCAGGCCGAGAGCTTCTTCCGCCCCTTGGCGCGACGGTTGGCGATCACCTTGCGGCCACCCACCGTCTCCATGCGGGCGCGGAAGCCATGCCGGCGCTTGCGGACGAGCTTGGATGGTTGATACGTACGCTTCACGGGGGCACTCCAACAGCTTGCGCGGGGCGCTGGCGGCCCCGTGTCATGTGGCGGGGTTATAGGTTCCCGAGGCTGCCTGCGTCAAATTACGGCGCCCATGCAGGCGCGCGGGCCGGGCTTGCCGGGCGGCGGGCGGGCAAGTTTTGACCAGCCCGATGCGGAAGCCCTTGCCTTCCTCCGTTGTCCACCGGCAAAACGTTACGACTCCGGGAGTTAAGCTGCGGTATGCAAGGCCTTTGGTGTGCGCTGGCAGGTGTTGCCGCGGGGGTGCTGGGCGCGTTCCTGTGGTTCCGCCCACGGCTCGCCGCCCAACGCGGCGAGGCCGCGACGTTGCGCGCAAGGCTTGCCGAGCTGAGTGCCGCGCGGGGGCAGCTGGCCGAGCTGCGCCAGCAGGTCTCGACTTTGCGCCACGACGTGCGCGGCGTTCTCTCGCCGGCGCTGCTGGTGGCGGACGGGTTGCTGAACCATGCCGAACCGAAGGTGAAACGTGCGGGCGAGGTGATCGTGCGCACGGTCGAGCGCACGTCCGAGCGGCTGGCGGAGTTGAAGGTGACCGGTCCGGATAAGTGATGCCAGCCCGCGTTGGGCGTGGCACATAGAAAGCAAGCAGTCCTTTTTTAAAAAAAAGGACCAAAAAACTTTCACTTCCCCGCATTTGCGGCGTCCGGGCGCTTCCGGAAAATTCAGGCAGCGTAGCCTGCGCAAGGATCAAAAGTTTTTTGCTTCTTTTTGGCAAAAAAGAAGGCCTTGCTTGCTTGCCCAAGAGGCACCTCAACGCCGATCGATGCTCAACCCTCCACCAGGCCCCAGCAGTAGCGCTCGGCCACTTCCGCCACATCCTGCATCCGATCGGTGAGAACCGCGCGGTGCTCCAACGCGAACGGCTCATCCGGCGCGCAGAACTTTGCGGACAGGTTGCGGCGCCGCAGGCCCAGCGCCTTGACCACACGGCCGAACGGGGCGTCGCCCGCGGCCAGTTCGGCGACCATGCCGGGCGACAGCAGCTCCGGCCGGAACCACAGATCCGCATGCGACAGATGCCTGTCGCCGCACAGCAGGGCGACCCGGCGATGCAGGCCGCCAGATAAACATACGGGCGGCAGCCAGGGTGGGTCCGGGCTCCGGCGTATGGTGACGGGCGCGCCGCAGATCGCCTCCAGCACGGCGGTGGCGCTGTCCGAGGCGAGCAGGGCCGCGTGCAGCGCCTCGGCCGTCACGCGCGGCGGCACGTCAGACGAGCGGCAGCAGCCGCACGCCCTGCCCGCGTTTCAGCCCGACCATTGCCGCCTGGCCGAACAGGCGGGCCAGCTTGGCCAGCCGGCGCCTGTCGCCCACCACGAGCAGGTGGTCCTCCGACCAGGTACGCCCGGCGCCCTGGGCCGGCAGAGCCGGCGTGGTGCCGAGCCGGTGGCGCAGGGCGGCCATCATCTTGCTGTTCCAGTTCGGCGGCATGCGCCGGCTGGCCGGGTTCCAGGCAGTGATCAGCACCGCCTCCCGCGCACCCAGCCCGGCGAGCAGGCCGTCCAGCGCGCCGGAGCGGCGGCCGATCGTGAGGTCGAAGCCCGCGACCCTGTAGCGGCTGGCGCGGTAGGCGCGGGCGAGGTGTGGTTTTAGGGCCATGCGCTGCGCAGTAAGCCTCGAAAGTCAGGCAGGCAAGTGCCTCACTGCGCCTCGCGCCGGTTGGCCGCCAGTTCCTCCGGCGTCAGGTTCAACATGAAGTACAGATGGTAGCTGGGCCCGCTGACGCCCTTCCCGGTGGGCAGCGTCAGCGCGATCTCCTGTCCCGTCACCTCCAGGGTGCTCACGTTCGCCGGGAACACCACGTGCTGCACGTAGCTGGCGCGGTCCAGGATCTCGCCGTTGCGCACCACGCCCAGTATGTAGCCCACATCCGCCTCGTTGCCGGTCGCCGCCGGCCCCTTGGTGACCACCATCACCACATGGCCGTGCGCGCCCTCCTCCCGCACGCCCAGCTTGCCCGAGCAGGCGCCCTGAACGTCCGTCAGCCGCGCGCCCAGCACCAGGTCCGAGATGTCCGTGCCGCGCCCGTTGAAGTGGGACACGTGGGAGGCCTCCGGCAACGCGTAGGCGCGCGGGCATTGCACCGCCTCCTCGTTCGGGTCGGCGTGGCAGGCGGCGGCGGCAAGGACCAGAAGGAGGGCGGGCAGGTGTGTCAGGCGCATGGGGACTCTCCGCTGCGGCCCCATAGCAACGGTCGGGGCGGCACGGGTGCTTTGCCACAGCATCCCGCCTTTGCACCAGAACCCCGCCGTAGCCATATTGTACGCAGACGAGGACAAACGGGACAGACACGCCATGCCAGACAGCCCGACCGACCTGCTCATGCGCGGCCCGTCGGCCGAAACCGCGCTGCGCCCGCTGCGTGTGGTGCTGGCCGGCCCGCGCGGCTTCTGCGCCGGCGTGGACCGCGCCATACGCGTGGTGGAGGAGGCGCTGCGCCGCTACGGCGCACCTGTGTATGTGCGCCACGAGATCGTTCATAACCGCACGGTGGTGGAGATGCTCGAGGCGCAAGGCGCCATCTTCGTCGAGGAGCTCGACGAGGTGCCGGAAAACGCCCACGTGGTGTTCAGCGCGCACGGCGTGCCGAAGGCGGTGCCGGAGGAGGCGCAGCGCCGCAACCTGGCCTATCTGGACGCCACGTGCCCGCTTGTCAGCAAGGTGCACCGCGAGGCCGAACGCCACTTCGCCGAGAAACGTCACATCCTGATGATCGGCCATGCCGGCCACCCCGAAGTGGTGGGCACCATGGGCCAGTTGCCGACGGGGGTGGTCACGCTGGTGCAGAACGCGGCCGAGGCGGAGACGGTGGCGCCGCAGGACGTGGCGAACCTGGCCTTCATCACCCAGACCACGCTGAGCGTGGACGACACCGCCGAGATCGTGGAGATTTTGCGCCGCCGTTTCCCCACCATCGAAGGGCCGAAGCGCGAAGACATCTGCTACGCCACCACCAACCGCCAGGCGGCGGTCAAGGCGATCGCCCAGGCGTGCGACCTGCTGATCGTGATAGGCAGCCCGAACAGCAGCAACAGCCAGCGCCTGCGCGAGGTGGCCGAGCGCGCCGGCGCCGGCCGCGCCATACTGGTGCCCAAGGTGGGCGACATGGATTTTTCGATCATGGAAGGTGTCGGCACCGTGGGTATCACCGCCGGCGCGTCCGCCCCGGAAAGCCTGGTGCAAGAGGTACTGTCCGAACTGGCGCGGCGCTTCATGCTGCAGATCGAGGAGCGCCAGGTGACTACGGAGGACGTCATCTTCAAGCTGCCTTATCCGCTGGCGTAAGTCGGATAACGCCAGGGCTCCGCCGCTGGACCCCGCTCAGGACAGTCGCGCCCAGAAGCTGTTCGTTTCGGCCTTACGTTTCCTGCAGCGCGGTTTTTTCCAACCGGCAGCCGTCAATGCGCCAGCTCCCGTCCGGTTGGTGGGACATGTCGTAGATCGCGGTGGCCAGCCGGCCGTCCGGACCCACGATCTCCACGCGCTGCGTCACCTTGCCCTCCTCGGTGCCGCGGTCCAGGAACCTGAACGAGCGGGGCCTGTACACCTGCGGGTAAGCCTGCTTCACCGCTTCCAGGAAATGGGCGCTGTCGCCGAATTTCTGCTGTATGCCCGGCGTGGCGAACGCGAACGCCGCGTCGCCGTCATCCCTGCGGAACGCCTCTATCTGCGCGGTGATCACGCGCCCGATCTCTGTGGCATCAGCCTGCGAGACCACGCTCTGCGCGCGGGCGGACAGGCTCACCAGCAAAAGCACGGCTAGCACGGCTCGGCGCATCAAACGGTCCTCCCTGCCACAGGATTTCGCATGCGGGCCCGGCGGCGCAAGGCCTCATACCAGCCCGCTTTTGGGTTGCCTCTCGGGCGAGAAGGAAAGGCCTTCTTTTTCGCAAAAAAGAAGCAAAAAACTTTTGATCCCTGCGCGGCTGCGCTGCTTGGTGTTCTCCTGGACCACCCGAACGCCGGATATGCGGCGCAGCGTAGGTTTTCTTAAAGGACTGCTGCTGTCGTCTGTCACATCGAACATGGGCTGGTGCCATGTGCAAGCAGGGTCAGGAGCACGGGTGTTCTTCGAGCCACAAACCTTTCTGATCTGCCCTTCCTCGGTAAGGAGCGCTTTGCGCGCCCGCTGCCATATGGCAGGAAACTGAAATGAAATTGCTCGACGGATTTGCTCACGGCCTGGTCGGCGTCTTCGGCACGTTCGCGAAAATCACGCTGAGCATCCTCGGCTTCATCGAGAGCGCGCTGCGTTCGCTGATGAAAAATGCGGGCCTGAACAGCGACGTGCAGACCGTCCTGCTGATCTTCATCATCTCGCTGTTCCTGGTGGCGACGTTGCGGCTGGCGCGCGGACGGGTACGCATGAGCCTGGCGCTGCTGCTCATCCTGGTGCTCGCGCACACGCTGGAGACGATCGCGCGGGGGTCGCTGGAGTGATTGAGCCGGTTTTGAGTCGCCGCCCAGTCGGATGCGCCCGCACTCATGACGTTGCGGCCGCGTGGCCAAGCCAGATTATACAGAATGGCGGATGTCTTGGTCTGTGAGCAAGCATGGGGCTCTGCCCCAGACCCCGCTGGGGCCTTGAGGCCCCAGACCCCCATCTGTCGGGGCAGGCTGATGGAGGGATCCGTTAGCGGGAGCCGAGAGCGTCACGCGAGAGCGTTCTGGGCACGACACCCCTGGCTCCCTACGAGGAACAGTTCAGCCCGTTGAGATAACAAACCTTTGTTTCCCCGCACAGGCGACGTCCGGGTGTTATCGGATGAACACGCACGCAGCGAACGCGGGCGGGCTTCTCCAGAACGAGGGGCCTTTCTTGCTCAAGCGTGCAACAAGCGCTCCCGCGCCGCCTGATACTCCCGCGACCACTGCGCGATACGCGCAGCCGCCGGCACCACGCTGTCCACTCGCCCCACGCCCTGCCCCGCGCCCCATATGTCGCGCCACGCCTTGGATGACCCGCTGCCGAAATTCATCGCCGACGCATCCGACACCGCCAGCGCCTCCGGATCGAGCCCCGCCGCCACGATGGAGCTCTTCAGGTAATTGCCGTGCACGCCGGTGAACAGGTTGCTGTACACGATGTCGGCCGCCTGGGACTCCACCACCGCCTGCTTGTACTCCGCCGCGGCGTTGGCCTCCTCGGTC
>CAHJWU010000149.1 GCA_903643085.1 Rhodospirillales bacterium | reverse complement strand
GCGCAGGAAGCCGCCCCTGTGCCACCGGCCCCGGCGGCGGCAGCGCCGCCCGCCCGGCGCGTGCAGGCCTTTCTCGGCCACGCCGCGCGCGTGCCCTTCACCTTCACCTTTCGCACAGGCGTGGTGGACCTGACCGGGCGCAGCGAGCGCGAACTGGAGCGGCTGGCCGGCTACCTCAGGCAGCATCACGCCACAGGGGAGCGCGTCTATCTCGCCGGCTTCACCGACAACCAGGGCGATCCGGCGGCAAACGAGGCGGTTTCCCAGAAGCGCGTGGCCACAGTGGCCGCCGCGCTGGCGCGCGTGGGCATCACGCCGGCGCACGTGGCAAGCTTCGGCCCGGACATGCCGGTGGCCGACAACGCGACCCAGGCGGGGCGGGACAGGAACCGTCGGGTCGAGGTGTACCTGGCGCCCTGATCGGGGCGGTTGGAACAAGGAAGGAAGGCCTTCTTTTTTGCAAAAAAGAAGCAAAAAACTTTTACTACCCGCACTTGCAGCTTTGCGTGTTTATCCGGCGATGTCCGACTGCCGTAAATGCGCGATGGTGAAGTCTGCTTCCTTCTCTCAACAAAAGTTCTGGCCTGGCTCTAGAATTTTCCGGACCGCGCAAAGCCGGTAGGCGGCATCTTTCCCGCCTGCCCGCGCTCACCCAGCCACTCTTGCGCATGCGTCTCCGTACGGACGCGCTCCCCGGCGCGCCAGGTCAGCCCGTCCGCCAGCCGGAACACCTTGGCGTCCGCCAACCCGCCCTCCTTGTAGCGCTGCAGAGTCACGCCGAGGCCGCGCGACAGCTCCGCCACCTGGTCCAGCGGAAACACCAGCAGCTTCCTGTTCTCGCCAACAACCGCCACATGGTCGCCCACGGCGGGCACGCAGATCTTCGCCGTCTCGCCAGGCCGCAGGTTGAGCACCTGCTTGCCCGCGCGCCTGTCGCTGAGCAGGTCCTCGGCCGGCATGACGAAGCCGCGCCCGCCGCTGCTGGCCAGCAGATAGCGGTGCGCGTCCGACCAGACGAACACATGCGCCACCTCGTCCTGCGCGGCCAGGTCCAGCATCACCCGTATCGCCTGGCCGTCGCCACGCCCGCGCGGCAGTTCGCCGGCGCGCAACGTGAACGCCCGGCCGTTACCGGCCATCAGGATGATCCGGTCCGTCGTCTGGCAGGGCAGCAACAGGCGCAGCTCGTCGCCTTCCTTGAACTTCTGGCCCTCGGCATCCGCCACATGGCCTTTTACCGTGCGTATCCAGCCCTTTTTCGAGAGCAGGACGGTGATCGGCTCGCGCTCGATCACCACGATCTGGCTGACATCCACAGGCGCCGGCACCGCCCCCAGCTCGGTCCGCCGCGCCCCCAGCGCGCCGCCGCCGAACGTGCGGCGCGTCTCCT
The DNA here is from genome assembly GCA_903643085.1 of Rhodospirillales bacterium. GTDB lineage: Bacteria > Pseudomonadota > Alphaproteobacteria > Acetobacterales > Acetobacteraceae > BOG-908. The sequence goes on along the minus strand of CAHJWU010000149.1, from coordinate 6,535 downwards.
CGATCTCGGCCGTGATGCGCGCCCAGCGCAGCTTTTCATCGGCCAGCAGCGCGCTCAGATCACGGCCTTCCTTGCTCAGCGTCTTGTGCTCACGCTTTATCTCCATCTCCTCCAGGCGGCGCAGGCTGCGCAGCCGCATGTTCAGGATCGCCTCTGCCTGCACGTCACTCAGCCTGAACGCCGCAACCAGCCCCGCCTTCGCATCGTCCTCCTCGCGTATGATCCTGATGACCTCGTCCAGGTTGAGGAAGACGGCGAGAAAGCCTTCGAGTATCTCCAGACGGCGTAGGGTCGCCTGCAGGCGGAAACGGGACCGCCGCTGCAACACCTCGTGCCGGTGCGCGATCCAGGCGCCCAGCACGCCGCGCAGCCCGAGCACCTGCGGCACCTGCTCGGCCGTCAGCACGTTCATGTTCAGCGGGAACCGGGTCTCCAGAGCCGTTGCCCGGAACAGCGTCTCCATCAGAACCTCCGGCTCCACGCCGCGCGCCTTCGGCTCCAGCACGAGGCGTATCCTCTCGTCCGATTCGTCGCGCACGTCTGCCAGCAAGGGCAGCTTCTTCTCCTCCAGCAATGCGGCGATCTGCTCGATCAGCCGGGATTTCTGCACCTGGTAGGGGATTTCCGTGACCACGATGGTCCAGGTGCTGAAGCGCCCCTGCTCCACCGCCCAGCGCGCGCGCAGCCGGAAACCGCCGCGCCCTGCCTCATACGCCGCCAGCAACGCCTCCGGCGGCTCGCTGATAATGCCGCCGGTGGGGAAGTCCGGCCCGGGCATGTGCGCCAGCAACTCCGCCGTGGTCGCCTGGGGATCTGCGATCAGGTGTATCGCCGCCGCGCAGACCTCGCCCAGATTATGCGGCGGAATGCTCGTGGCCATGCCGACCGCAATACCCGCGGCGCCGTTCGCGAGCAGATTGGGGAACGCCGCCGGCAGCACCACCGGCTCCTGGTCCTCGTTATCGTAAGTCGGGCGGAAATCCACCGTGTCTTCGGAGATGCCGGCGAGCAGGCTGGCCGCCACAGCCGTCATACGCGCTTCGGTGTAGCGCATCGCCGCCGGGTTATCGCCATCCACGTTGCCGAAATTTCCCTGCCCTTCCACCAGCGGATAGCGAACGGCGAAATCCTGCGCCAGGCGCACCAGCGCATCGTAGATGCTGGCATCGCCATGCGGATGGAACTTGCCCATCACGTCGCCCACCACGCGCGCGCATTTCTTGAACCCGCTCGCCGGGTCGAGGCGCAATTGCTGCATCGCGTAGATCAGCCGACGGTGCACCGGCTTAAGCCCGTCCCGCACGTCCGGCAGGCTGCGCGACATGATCGTGGACATCGCGTAGGCGAGGTAGCGCTCGGACAGCGCCTCGCTGAAACTGGTGTCCTGGATGTTGTCCACGCTGCGCTCCTCGTGCCGGGCGGCGATCTTAGAGCCAGCAGGCAAGGGAAGGAAGCAAGGCCTTCTTTTCTGAAGAAAAGAAGCAAAAGACTTTTGCTCCGCTGTCGCGGACTCCCGGCAAGCGCGCGACAGCGGCGTGAAAGTTTTTTGGTCCTTTTTTTCAAAAAAGGACTGCTTGCTTTCTGCCTTACTTACCCGCTAGCTCCGTCCCAGACGAAGGTGTTCGGGAACGCGGTGCGAAACCGCGGCTGCCCCCGCAACTGTAAGCGGCACAACCAGCTTGCCCCAACATGCCATTGCCGCGTCCCGCGGTGAGAAGGCGGGGCAAGGGCCGCCAGCCAGGAGACCGGCCTTGGTCGAGACTGCGCGCGAGCGCCGGGCGGGGTGCACCGGAGCAGTGGGAGAAAGACCCGCATGCGGCAATCGCCGTTTTCGCCGGTTCGCTCTTGCGCGGGCTTTGGAGTCGTGTGCGTCATGTACAAGGAAACAAACAGGTCTTTCTCGAAGAAAACAACCAAAAGACTCTCATCACTCAACGCGGCTGCCGAAACAGCCAACTCCCCGGGAGCAAAAGTTTTTTGCTTCTTCTTTTCAAAAAAGAAGGCCTTCCTCGCCTGCCTGCTGGCCCCGGCCGCAGCTCTGGCCCAGGCCAACCCGGACAGCCCGGAAAACATCACCGTCACCGCCACGCGCGTCCCCACGCCGGTGGCAAACCTCGCAGCCGGCGTCACCATCATCGACCGCAAGACGATCGAGGAACGCGGCTACGTCACCCTGGCCGACGCGCTCTCAGCAATCCCTGGCCTGCGCGTGGTGCAGTCCGGCGGCGCCGGTTCGCAAACCAGCGTGTTCGTACGCGGCACGAACTCCAACCACGTACTGGTTTTGCGCGACGGCATACCGATCAACGACCCGGGAGACCCAGGCGGCGCCTTCAATTTCGGCGTGGACACGCTGGAGGACGTTGAACGGATCGAGGTGGTGCGCGGCCCGCTCTCCAGCCTGTACGGCTCGGGTGCCATAGGCGGCGTCATCAACCTGATCACCCGCCATGGCCGCGCGGCACCGCACGGCCACCTCGTGCTGGCCGGCGGTTCGCCGTCGCAGCTCCTGGCCCAAGGCGATGTCGCCGGCGGATTCGGCATCTACGATTACGCCGCCAATGTCGAAGGCTTCTCCACCCGCGGTTTCGACCAGACGCCGCGCCGGGAGGCCGCGACCTACACCGGCGACGTCGATGGCGACCGCGCCAGGACCGCGCAGGTGGAACTCGGCGCCACGATCCTGCCTGACACGCGCCTCTCCGTGCTGCTGCGTGCGCGCGATTCGAAATACGGCTACGACCAGGGCGCCGGCGTTGCCTATGACGGCGGCAACGCCACCGGCTACGACGCCGCGCTGTTCGGCCGCCTCGGCCTGACAAGCAAACTTCTCGACGGCTTCTGGGACACCAGCCTGTACCTCTCGCGCCTGCAGGAAGACCGCCGCTACACGGTGACACTGGATGCACAGGATCCGAACCAGGCGACGGGCGACAGCCGCTACCACGGCCGCCGCACGGACGGACAGTGGAACAACACGCTGCATTTCCAGGATCATGGCCCGCTGACGGCGAACAGCCTGACCTTCGGCTACGAGCATGCATCAGACCAGTCCGACACGAAGATCAACACCAGGTCCGACAATTTTCCCTATCTCAGCGCGGTCCGCGCGCATGACGACACCGACTCCGGGTATCTCGGCGCTCAGTCAACGCTCTACAAACGGCTGGCGCTGACCGCCCAGTTACGCGAGGACGGCACCACGATCGCCGGCGACGCGTTCACCTGGCGCGTCGGCGGCGTGCTGGACGTGCCCGAGCTGCTGTCGCACATCAAGGCCTCTTACGGCACCAGCTTTCGCGCCCCGGCGCTGTACGACCGCTACGGCGTCGACAGCTACGGCTATATCGGCAACCCGAACCTTCGGCCGGAGCGCGGCGAGGGCTACGAGGCCGGCTTCACCGCCGACCTGCCCGTCGGCGCAAACCAGAACGTCACCGCCGGCGTCGAATATTTTCACAACCGCATCCGCGATCAGATCGAGACGGTTTATGCCGCCGATTTTCTCAGCTCTTCGCCCGTCAACATCGACCGTGCGCGCACCGAGGGCGTGGAGGCGACATTCACTCTGCACGCCACGCACTGGCTGCAGGCTGACCTCACCTACACGTATACGGATGCGCGCGACCTCGACAGGAAAGCCCTCCTGCTGCGACGGCCTTACAATCAGGCCAGCGGCAATCTGCGCATCACGCCGATGCGCGCGCTGACCATCGCGCCTGAGCTTCTCTACACCGGCGTGTTCCAGGATTATCCGACGAGCAACGCCGGTATCCCCGGCTACGTCGTCGGCCGTTCGCCCTCCGGCCTCATCTTCAACCTGAACGTCACCTACCGGCTCGCCCCGCACATCGAACTGTTCGCCTGGGGCAAGAACCTCGGCAATTCCGTCTTCGAGCCGGCCAACGGCTATCAGACGCCTGGTGCTTCGTTCCTGGCGGGAACGCGGCTGGGGTTCTGAGGCGAAGGCCAGGACTTCTCTTCTGAGGAAACGGCAAATCCTCCTTTCCTGTCGGCGGCTGCTGAAACAGCCGCCGAAGGCAGCGAGGTTTCTGGTCCTTTTCTACGGGAACAAATGCCCTGGCCTATTTCGCCAGCGCGCCCACCCAGTTGCCCCAGGCCTTGCGTTCCCAGGGCTTGCCGTTCGAGGTGTAGGAGAACTGGTAGTTCCCGTCATCGTTCGTGCTCCACACGCAGACGAACGCGATGTTAAGCCCGTTTTTGGCGGCCGCCTTCAGCTTCGTTCCAAGCCACCGCGGAAACGTGCCGTCATCGCTTATGTCGTTGCCCGCGTCTGAGCTGCCTGCACCCACTTCCGGCACGGCGAACGGCTTGCCGTGCGCCTTGGCGAACGCCATCAGGCTCGCCAGACTCTGGCTGTGGCCGTTGCTGCCGTCCAGGGACCACTCGGTCGCTGCCGGGTACTCCCAGTAATGCGCGCGGTTGCCGGCCTTGGCGATGAAAGTGCCCAGGCTGTAATCCTCCCCGCCCCCCACCCAGTCGTGGTACTGCGTGCCCGAACCGTCTGAAAACGGATACATGCCGCCGTAGATGTCCGCGCCTATGATGTCCACGCTCGCATTGCCCGGATACATGTTCTGCGTCGAGAGGACGTTGCTGTAGTTCGTGACGCCAGGATTCCAGACCACCTGAACGCTTACGCCTGCCGCGTCCGCCGCCTGGTGCAGCACGGTGTAGATGCGCCTGAACGCGCGCACCCAGTCAGCCTGGCTCTGCTGGTCATCGCCGGCATAGGTAACGCCGCCTATGTTCATCTCCCAGCCGACCCGGAATATCAGCTTCTTGAAGCCTGCACCTGTCCAGGATTGCAGCACGCCCTTCACCGCGTAATCGTATTGTCCTGACGCGAACGCCTGGAATTGCTGGTCCGGCGTTGGCGACCCACCGGCGATCGACGCCATGGGCAGCCCGACCACAGGGATCATCTTCTTCGCCACCGGTGACACCGAATTGGACCACGCCTGCCACGACGCGTTCGACGCCCAGCTCGACACCGGCTGTCCCTTGTCGACATAGGCGTCGATCAGCGCTGCGGGTGTGCCCATCGCGTGCGCGAAACTTGCCGCGTTCGCTTCGAACGTTGCTTCCGCCGAGGCATCGCTGCCGTTGGGATTTGTCAGGAACGCTCCCAGGGCAAATGTGGCGGCACGCGCCTGCGCTCCCGTCAGCAGGCAACCCGCCAGGGCCGCCGCGGCCAATCCAGAACTGCGTGCGGTGGCCGGGCGTTTTTGGTTTCCGCGGCTTGGCCGCCGGGAAAACAGGAAATCTGTGGTCCGCATAATAAAATCACCCCCGTGATCGCACCGATGAAATAATCGGCACTGAGATAACGCAACAGACCTACACGGACCCGTGAGGACCTGCAATCAATGTTTCAATTCCTGATTGCATTTCCTGTGGACATTCTGGCCCCAAACAAGAACTCATGATGCAACGTGTCGATCCGTCCTGCGAACACGCAGTGAACAGCTTTCGTTTCAGCCTTGCCACTGCAAGAAGAAAGCTTGACCCGAAACCAGATAAGCGGGCTGAATGGCTGTCTGCGGATGTCGCGGAAGCTGCTGCAGCGCATGCCGTCTACGCCGAACTGTCATAAATGCAGCGTCAGCCCAGGCCGCACGGGCGCCACGTGCAATCCCGCGCGTGCCGCCGGTGGAATTGGCAAGCGGGCGACACGTCACGCGCACTGCCGCCCTGCAGCCTGCCCGGATAGCCGCGCCCGCATGTCGCCGGCCTCGTGGCGCCAGCTCCCGATGATGCCCCGAATCGTGCGCGCCGGGCCCTACGTCAAACGGGCGCTGCATTTGCGGCGTCCGCGTGTTTCCTGACTCAAGAAGGTCTCGCCTGCGTTCGAGCGGTATATCGCAGGCCAGTTGGTGTGAGGCGAAGCAGACCTGAAGCGCCGGTTCGCGAACAGCCAGCCTCGCGCGCGAACAAAGCCGCCTAGGCCGGGCCGCCAGGAACCCACAACACGTCGCCGCCCGCGTTCAGCCGCCGCCCCACTACGAACAGCAGGTCACTCATCCTGTTCAGCGCGCGCACAACCTCGCCGCCGACCGCCTCTTCGCCCGCCAGCCGCACCACCCGGCGCTCCGCGCGGCGCATTATTACGCGGGCCAGATGCGCATGCGCCGCCGCCGGCGTCCCGCCAGGCAGCACGAAACTCGTAAGCGGCGGCAACCCGGCATTGACCGCCTCCGTCTCCGCCTCCAGCCGCGCGGTCATCGCCGCACTCACGCGCAGCCGGTCGCCCGCCTCGCCGGGCACGCACAGATCCGCCCCTATGTCGAAAAGATCGTTCTGCAGGCGAGCCAGTATCGCGTCCGCCTGCGCATCGTCCTTGCAATGCAGCCGCAGCACGCCGATCGCCGCATTGGCTTCATCGACCGTGCCGTACGCCTCCACGCGACGGTGATCCTTGCTCACCCGCGTGCCGTCGCCCAGCGAGGTCTGCCCGCCGTCGCCGCCGCGCGTCACCACGCGATCTATACGCACCATCAACGCTCTCCCGCTT
>CAHJWU010000148.1 GCA_903643085.1 Rhodospirillales bacterium | reverse complement strand
GTTTAGATGGCGCGCGATGAAGCCGGTATCGATCCGGCCCGCCACGAAATCCGGATGCGCGGCCGCGCGGGCGAGAAACGCCGCGTTCGTGCGCACCGGCCAGACCTGGGTGCCGCGCGCCGCCGCTGCGAGCTTGCCTGCGGCCTGCATCCGGGTGGCGGCGTGGACGATAAGCTTGGCTATCATCGGGTCGTAGAACGCGCTGACCTCGCCGCCTTCCTCGACCCCGCTATCCACACGCACGCTCTGCGGGAAGCGCAGCCTGTCGAGCGGCCCCGTGGACGGCAGGAACCCGGTTGCCGGGTTTTCGGCGTAGAGCCGCGCCTCCATCGCCCAGCCGCGTATCGCCAGTTCGTCCTGAAGCAGCGGCAGTTTCTCGCCGCCGGCAATGCGGATCTGCCACTCGACCAGGTCCTGGCCGGTGATCGCCTCGGTCACCGGATGTTCGACCTGCAGGCGGGTGTTCATCTCCATGAACCAGATGCGATCCGCGCGCAGCCCGTCCGATCCGTCCGCGATGAACTCTACGGTGCCGGCGCCGACATAATCGACGGCCTGCGCGGCCCTGACCGCCGCGGTGCAGATCGCCTCGCGCGTGGCGGCATCCATGCCGGGCGCCGGCGCTTCTTCGATCACCTTCTGGTGGCGCCGCTGCAGGGAGCAGTCGCGTTCGAACAGATGCACCACATTGCCGTGCGTGTCGCCGAACACCTGCACCTCGATATGGCGCGGCGAGAGGATATACTTTTCGACGAGCACGTGATCGTCGCCGAACGACGCGGCCGCCTCGCGCTTGCAGCTTTGCAGCAGCTCGGCGAAAGCGCCGGGATCATCCACCCTGCGCATGCCCTTGCCGCCGCCGCCCGCCACCGCCTTGATCAGCACGGGATAGCCGATAGCGTCGGCCTCATGCTGCAACCGGTCGGGAGACTGATCCTCGCCCAGATAGCCGGGAGTGACGGCCACGCCGGCGGCGATCATCCGTGCCTTGGCGGCATCTTTCAGCCCCATCGCCCGTATGCTGGCTGGCGGCGCACCGACCCAAACCAGCCCGGCGCCGGTCACTGCCTCGGCGAATTCGGCGTTCTCGGACAGGAAGCCGTATCCCGGGTGGATCGCCTGCGCGCCCGCCGACCGCGCGGCTTCCAGTATGCGGTCCTGCCGCAGGTAGGAATGGCGGGCGGCGGCGGTGCCGATGCACACGGCGGCGTCAGCCTCGCGCACGAACGGCATGGCGGCATCGACGTCGGAATGGACGGCCACGGTGCGCACGCCCAGCCGGCGCGCCGTGCGCATGATGCGTCGTGCGATCTCGCCACGGTTGGCAATCAGTAGACTGTCAATCATAGCACCGGGCCCCGTTCACAAGAACCAAAAGCAAGCAGTGCTTTTTCAAAATAAGGAAAAACTCATCCCGCGAGTCCGCGACAGCCGGATGAAAGTTTTTTGCTTCTTTTTTGCAGAAAAGAAGGCCTCGCCTTGTGCGTGCACCCCTCACATCCGGAACACGCCGAACGTGGCGCGCTCCAGGATCGGCGCGTTCAGCGCGGCGGAAAACGCCAGGCCCAATACGTCGCGTGTCTGCACAGGATCGATTATACCGTCATCCCAAAGCCGGGCGGTGGCGTAATACGGATTACCCTCGCTCTCATAGATTTGGCGGATGGGCGCCTTGAAGGCTTCGGCCTGCGCGGGCGTCCAGCTCTCCGCATCGCGATGCACTGTGGCCAGCACGGCGGCCGCCTGCTCGCCGCCCATCACCGAGATGCGCGCGTTCGGCCAGGTGAACAGGAAGCGCGGCTGGTAGGCGCGTCCGCACATGCCGTAATTGCCGGCGCCGAAACTGCCGCCGATCAGCACCGTGATCTTGGGCACGCTTGCGGTGGCCACCGCGGTGACGAGCTTGGCGCCGTTCTTGGCGATGCCTTCCGACTCGTATCTGCCGCCCACCATGAAGCCGGAGATGTTCTGCAGGAACAGCAGAGGCACGCGGCGCTGGCAGGCGAGTTCGATGAAATGCGCGCCCTTCAGCGCACTTTCGGAGAACAGCACGCCGTTATTGGCGAGTATGGCAACCGGCATGCCCCAGATGCGGGCGAAGCCGCAGACGAGCGTGGTGCCGTAGAGCGGCTTGAATTCGTGCAGCTCCGAGGCGTCGACCAGGCGGGCGATCACCTCGTGCACGTCATAGGGCGCGCGCACGTCCTGCGGCACGATGCCGTAGATCTCCGCCGGATCGAAGCGCGGCGGCCGCGGCGCGGCAACATCGATGTCGACGGTCTTGGCACGGTTGAGCGTGGCCACGATGTCGCGCACGATCCGCAGGGCGTGGCTGTCGTCTTCCGCCACATGGTCCACCACGCCGGATTTGCGGCCATGCGTCTCGGCGCCGCCAAGCTCCTCGGCGGAGATCACTTCGCCGGTGGCAGCGCGCACCAGCGGCGGGCCTGCCAGGAAGATCGTGCCCTGGTTGCGCACGATCACCGTCTCGTCAGACATCGCGGGCACGTAAGCGCCACCTGCCGTGCAGCTGCCCATCACGCAGGCTACCTGCGGGATGCCCTGCGCGGACATCTGCGCCTGGTTGTAGAATATGCGGCCGAAATGGTCGCGATCGGGAAAGACTTCGGCCTGATGCGGCAGGTTGGCACCGCCCGAATCCACCAGGTACAGGCAGGGCAGCCGGTTCTCGCGCGCGATCTCCTGCGCGCGCAGGTGCTTTTTCACCGTCATCGGGAAGTACGCGCCACCCTTCACCGTGGGGTCGTTCGCCAGAACCAGGCATTCGCGGCCCGACACACGGCCGACACCTGCGATCACGCCGGCGCCAGGTGCGCCGTCCTCATACATGCCGTTGGCGGCGAGCTGGCCGATTTCCAGAAACGGCGAGCCGGGATCGAGGAGCCGGTGCACCCGGTCGCGCGGCAGCAGCTTGCCGCGCGCCACATGCCGCTCGCGGTGCTGCGCCGAGCCGCCGAGCGCCGTCTGTGCCACGCGGCGGCGCAACTCCGCCGCCAGCGCGCGATTATGCGCGGCGTTTGCGGCGAAGCCGTCGGAAGCCGGGTCGACGAGGGTGGAAAGCGCGCTCATTGGGCGCGCGGCGCGTCGTGGCCGATCAGCTCCCGCCCGATCAGCATACGGCGCACCTCGTTGGTGCCGGCGCCGATGTCCAGCAGCTTCGCGTCGCGCCAGTAGCGCTCGACCGGCCAGTCGGTGGTGTAACCCGCGCCGCCCAGCGCCTGTATCGCCTCGCCTGCCACGCGCACGGCACTCTCGGAGGCGAGCAGGATCGCGCCGGCCGCATCGAAGCGCGTCGTCTTGCCGGCGTCGCAGGCGCGCGCGACCGCATAGACGTAGGCACGGGCGGAGTTGAGCGCCACGTACATGTCCGCCACCTTGCCCTGCATGAGCTGGAACGCGCCGACCGGCTTGCCGAATTGCTGCCGCTCCCGCAGGTAAGGCAGCACGGTGTCAATGCAGGCCTGCATGATGCCAAGCTGGATGCCTGACAGCACGACGCGCTCATAGTCCAGCCCCGACATCAGGACCTGCACGCCGCCGTTGAGCGGCCCCATGATCTGGCCGTCGGGCACGAAGCAATCGTCGAACACCAGTTCGGCCGTGGGCGAGCCGCGCATGCCCACCTTCTTGATCTTCTGGCCGATGGAGAAGCCGGCATAGCCCTTTTCGATCAGGAAGGCCGTTATGCCCTTCGACCCACCGTCCGGCACCGTCTTGGCATAGACCACCAGCGTATCGGCATACGGCGCGTTGGTGATCCAGAACTTGGTGCCGCGTAGCCGGTAGCCGCCCTCGACGCGGTCGGCGCGCAGCTTCATCGAGACCACGTCCGATCCGGCGCCGGACTCAGACATCGCCAGGCTGCCGACATGCTCGCCGGACACCAGCTTGGGCAGGTAGCGCGCCTTTTGCTCCGGCGACCCCCAGCGGCTTATCTGGTTGACGCACAAATTCGAGTGCGCCCCGTAGGAAAGCCCGACCGAGGCAGAGGCGCGGCTCACCTCTTCGACGGCGATCACGTGCTCCAGGTAGCCGAGGCCGAGACCGCCATACTCCTCGCTCACGGTGATGCCGTGCAGGCCGAGCGCCCCCATCTCCGGCCACAGCTCCTGAGGAAAGTGGTCTTCCGCATCCACCTTGGCCGCCAACGGCGCGATCCGGTCGGATGCGAAGCGGCGGGTCGACTCGCGTATCGCGTCAGCCATGTCCCCGAGCGCGAAATCCAGTTCAGCCATGGCTTCCTCCGGTTGATCCTTGGTGCCGGAATAGCGGCTTAGGCGGGATCTGGACAAGCCAGGGCGGCGTACCAGCACCGAGCCCGGCCGATGGTAGTGCCTCTGGCGTGAGGCGTTCCGTCGGAGCGCAGGAGGCGACATGGACTGGGGCGGGCTGCTTCACGCCACGCAAGGAGGCACGACGCTGTCCTGAGGAAAGAACCGGCCGTATGCCTGACTTGCCGGGTCGTGCGACGGGTCAGTCACGCCGCCGCATAGCAGGCGGCTGGCAGCAGGCTGGGTGTGTGTTCGCGATGCGCTGCAAGAAGACAGTCCTCCGCGTGTCTCATCGGGAAAGACGGCGTTGCTTACTTCCGCGAACCAATGCCGCGGCGCAACCGGCGCACGGAGCGCACCACCAGACGCGTCGCCCCGAAAACCCAACGTTTCTTGAACGCGCGCCGTGCTACGCTTTCGAGGCGCGCCGCGACCAGCCTGGCCGCGATATCCGTATGACCCGCCGCGGAGGGCTGCTCCAGCTTGACGGCATCGGAGGCAAACTGCATCGCCTGCACGCGCGACGCTATCGTTGTGTACGTGACGTTCCTCATCGCGGTTTCCACGGCCGCGCGTATTTCGCGTGCGGTACGCAGCCTGTCGTGTTCCGGCTGGGGCGGCTCTGGCCGCCACGCGGGCATGTCCTGCAGCTTCGCAATCAGCTCTTCCGTCGTGTCGTAGAAATGCAGGTTCTCGCTGCGGCCGAGCGCAAGCCAGATTTCCATGGTCGCCGGCAGGCGGCGGGCGAATAGCGGGCGGCGCGCGGCCATGGCGTTGAGCGTGGGAAAGCCGAACCCTTCCGCGTAGCTCGGGAAGACGACAACCGCAGCGTCCGTATAGAGCCGGACCAGTTCCGTCTCCTCCATCTCTCCCGATGCATGTCCGGTCAGATTGGGCAGGCTCAACAGCTCGCCCGCCTGCGGCTCTTCGCCTTCCTGCAGCGCGGGATCGGCACGCATGCCGAGTGCCACAACCTCACGTCCAGGAAATGCGCGGGCCAGCGCGTTGCACGTGGGCGCCACGTATTTATGGTCGTAATGGTTGCCGACGACGAGCAGGTTGGCGCGCTCCTGGGGTGGCGGCGCGCCGGTAGGACGGTAATCGTCCAGGTTGAGCGAATGCGGCGAGACGACACAGACCATGCGCTCCGGAATGCGCAACCGCAGGCGGATCGCGCGATCGGTCTGCCGGCTCTGGCTCGCCAGCACGTCGAAATGATCCATCGTGAATTGCCAGAGGTTCTGCAGCCGCGTGGAAGCCAGCCTGGGACAGTCCAGGGAGATAGTATCCAGCATGTAGACGCCGAGCACCGCGCCGGACAAACAGAGGCGCTGCACCGCGTTCCACTCATAGGGCTGGCCGATCCGGAAAATCACCGCGAACGCCTGGCCGCAATGCGGATCCACCCTGCTGACGCCGAGCCTTTCCAGGTTGTGGAAGACGAACACATCGCCGGAGCACAGGACATGAACCCGGTACCTGTCCCGCCATTGCTCCGCCACGGCTGCGATGGTTTGCCTGCCTGCCTGCATGGTGCCGTTATGGGCGGCGACGAAGCTTGAACAGTCTATCGCGGCGTCGAGCCTGCCGTCCTGGTCGGGAACCAGGCTCGCCAGCAGGCGCTCGGCGATCATCTCCGGCGAATCGTAATGCCGGTTCGTGTGCCGGCCATATTCGGGATAGCGCGAGTCCAGGATCGCGCGGTTCCGCGCCTCCAACACGTCACGTGCGGCCGATGCCGAACTGAAACTGGCCTCTCCCTCATGGGCGACGAAGGCGTGATTGGCGAGCACGGCGCGGTAGCCCAGGCGGGATGCCCGCATCACCAGGTCGTTCTCCTCGTTGTAGCCCTGGCCGTAGATCTCGTCGAAGCCGCCGAGTTCGGCCAGGATCTCCCAACGCACGAACATGCAGAAACCGATCGCGGTGGGCACATAGCTCAGCCGCGGCAGAAGCTTTGCGTATTGCGTGTAGATGTCCACGGCTGCCGCTCCGCGCCGGCCACCCAGCCTGCCGTGCAGCGGCAGCGTCGCGATCGTCGCGTTGTCCGAACGCGGGTTGACGAACCCGTGCATCGTGTCCTGGTGCGCTGCCCAGAGCATTTCCTGGAACGCGCCGGGTTCCACCACGGTGTCAGAGTTGAGTATGATCAGGTCCATGCCGTTTGCGACCGCTTCGGCGACGGCGCGGTTCATCGTCTTGACGAAACCCAGGTTGGCCGCGTTCTCCTCGACACGCACGGGGATGGCCGCCAGCAACGCCGCCGCCTCGGCCAGGGCCCCTGCCAGCGGCGCGTAACCTGGCGAGTCGTTGAAGAAGACGAGTTCGCCGCCGATCGCGGCGATGTCTTGCGCGCAGCGCAGCAGCGAGCCTGCAAGAACATGCACCAGGGCTTCGTTCCGGTAGAACGGCACGGCGATCAGGACGCGGCGGACGATATGCGACGCCATGGACGAATCCATACTCGTCAAGCTGCCATACATGGATCTGTCCATCCTCTTGCGCCCGGGGCGGGACCGGCTCTGCCGATACTGCCACCCCCAGTCTGCGCGGACAAATACGCCTGTCCCGCAGCCGCTTCCAGTGCGCGGCGCCGCTCGGCTTGGTTGCCTTTCGGCGTCGTGTTTGAGACACCGCGACGCGTCTGCTGACAGAGCGTGAGCAAGGCCTTCTTTTTCGAGAAAAAGAAGCAAAAAGCTTTTGCTCCGCTGTCGCGGGAACATTGAGATGTGCGTGTCTTCCACCTGCGCATGACGGAGCTAGGATTTCTCTGGTTTTCCTACAAAAGAACGGCTTCCTTCAAGCTGATGCTGGGACACCGCCGAATACGGGCGATCGATCCTACGAACCAGCTATCTTCTCGATGCGGCGCAGCATGCTTTGGAAGAAGTCCAGCTCCGCCTGGGTAAAAGCGCCGAACACACGCGCTTCGAGTTCCAGCGCCTTGGGCACTATTTCTGCGTAGAGCCGCCGCCCGGTCGGGCCAAGGACGAGCAGGTGAGAGCGGCGGTCCTCCGGGTTGGGGCGGCGTTCGATCAGGCCACGCTCGGTCAGCGACACGGCCGCGCGACTGACGGTGACCTTGTCCATGCGTGTGCGCAAGCCGATTGCCTGCTGGGTAATGCCGTCATGTTCCGCGATGACCGCGATCAGCCGCCATTCGGGTATCCTCAGGCCGAAGAGCGCCTCGTAGGCGCGCGCGATGGCTTCGCTGACCAGGTTGGACGTGAAAGAAAGCCGGTAAGGCAGGAAATCGTCCAGAAGCAGACGCGTCGCTTGTGTTAAGTCCGCGACAGCGCCGCTGGAAATCTCGCTTCGTTTCTGCAAGCAAAACAGCCTTTCTTTCTTCGGTTGACAGCAGACGGATGCGAACCCATAGCATGGTATCAATTGAAACTACCTTCGGAGGCCGAAGATGATCGACGCCAAGAACCCGCTGGGCCTGGACGGCTTCGAGTTCTGCGAGTTCACCTCTCCCGATCCGGACGCCATGGCCAGGCAGTTCGAGCAGCTTGGGTTCGTGCCGGCCTCCACGCATCCGGCAAAGGCGGTGACGCGCTACAAGCAGGGGCGGATCAACCTGCTTCTCAATCGCGAGCCGGCCGGGCAGGCGGCGGCGTTCCGGGCGGCGCACGGGTCGTCGGCCAGCGGGAT
>CAHJWU010000147.1 GCA_903643085.1 Rhodospirillales bacterium | reverse complement strand
CAGGCCGGCTTGCGCCAGGCGGCGCGCCGCCCAGTCCAGCGCCGGGCCGAGCGGCATCGCTTTCTGCTGCGTATCCGCGCTATCCTGCGCGGCAAGCACAGGATCACGAGGCGTCAATGCGTCTGCCGAAATTACTGCTCATCCTGTCCGCTGGCCTGCCGGCAGCCTTCCCGGCCACAGCGGGCGCCGTGGGAACCACCGTCAGCTTCCAGATCTCCGACGAGACCGACCCGGCCGAGATCACCGAGGCCACCACCGTATTCATCAACGGCCAGCTCGTGGCCCATTTCGAGCTGTCCGCCAACCGCCCGTTCGGCAGCGTCGCCGTGACCGTGCCGGCTGCGGACCACTACGAATACGCGCTCTGCGGCCGCATCACCATACGCGCCGCGGACGGGCACAGCGAGACCCACGTGCTGGACGATGGCGCCACGATGACCGATCCGGCGGGGCGCAACCTGGAAGCGCTCGCGTCCGACGGGTTCACCACGTTCTTCCTGGCGGAGCGCAGCCTGGGACCGGCCGGGACGCCAACGGATCTGCACAAGACGAATGTCTGCGCCATCCCTACGTCCTGAAGCAGGCAACGCCTTCTGTTCTGAAAGAAGCAAAAGACTTTCGCCCCCGCCTCAAAACTTTCTAAAACTTGGCCGAAAGCGCCAGCGATCCGAAATTAAACAGGGACTTTTCGTGCTTGAATTCGGAGCTCTGCCAAGTCTGCGTATATGTCAGCCGCACGCCGTGATACAGCACCGCCAGCCCGCCCTCGAATTCGCCCACATCCCAGATGTGATGCGCGTCACGCGAGTCGCTGCGGAACGTGCTGCCGTCGATCGTGACGTCGTAGCCCACGGCCTGGCCGTCCGCGCCGGCGAAGGCGTACCAGGCAAACGGCCGCACGTTGGTATAGGCGTCCGAGCCGTTCAGTCCCGGCGCGATGCGCGCGGTGCCGAAATCGCTCTGCAGGCCCTGCCCGAACCGTATCACGCCGCCCACCTGCACGTAATCGCGTATGTCGCCGATGCTGACGGTGGCTGAGGGCAGCGCGTCCGTCTCGAACGGACCCAGCGTCGCCAGCGGCATGCGGTAGGTGCGCTGGCCGAGCAGCTGGAACGCCGGCTGGTCCTGAAGCTGGTAGTGCCAGCCGCGATTCTGCGTGTCGCCGATTATGCTGTGAAAGCCGTTCTGCACCTCCTCGCCGAGCGCCGCGGGCCCCACCACGCCCAGGCTCAGGCTCACCAGGTCGCGGGTGCTGACGGTGTCGTGCACCAGGCCGGCGGTGGCGATCAGCACGCCGGCATACGGCCGGTCATCCGAGGGCGGCGGGCTCACCTGCGTGTCGCGCGGCGTGAAGATACCCTGGCTGATCTCCAGGCTCAGCCGGGTGGTCCCGTCGCCCCAGATGTCGTGGCCGAGGGCTGCGGCCGGTCCCACCGCGTCCTGACCGCTCGTCCAGCCCAGCCGCAGGCCGCTGGTATAATACTGGTCGGAGGTGCCCTTCAGCGTCGAGACCGTGTCGTTCTCGACCTGGATGGTGTAGATGCTGTCCTGGTCGAGCGGGGGTGCGGCGTTGGCGGCGCTGCTTGCAGCCGACATGGACGCCAGGATCAGCAACCTTGTGCGGACGTGCATGCTCGCTTCCATCTCCAGATAGCCGGGCGGGTGTAGGCCTGGGCAGGCAAGGAGGAAAGGCCCCCCTCATTGAAAAAAGGCCTCTCTCGCCCTCTCCGGAGCCCGCGAAGGCCGTCCGGCCTGTCACGCTCGATCGCACAGACCGAGGCCAGGCCGGGCAGCGCGCGGGTGGAAGCCGAGGACGCGGAGGTAAGCGTGGCCGGCACGCCGGCGGCCTCGCCGGCGTGCTTAACCTCGCCTGGATGCTCAGCGGGGAACTTGCCTGCTTCGGAACAGCCAACCCACGGGCCGGCTGTTGCGATACCGCGCTGCTGGAAGGACCGGACGCCGCACTCCCGGCCTTTCCACGCAAACAGAGCCGTGTTCGCGGCCTACTGGAACGGGTAGTACCTGAAACTTAACAGAACAATGTTCTCATCGGTCTGCGGCGTGCGGCCGACACCCTGGAACACGCTCCTGTGGGTGTACGAATACTGTCCGCCGAACTGGAACGTTCCAAACTGGCTCTTGAGGAACTTGTAGTACGCGCCGACGGTCCCCTGCACGATGCCGGAGGTGTTGGCCGTGCAGGTCGAGGTCGAGAGCTCCTGCTCGCAGCCGGCGTTGGAGTAGGCCGGGTTGCCATAGCCGTAGGCGACCAGCTCGCCCTTGTTTTCCGCATTGAAATAGCGGCGTTCGATCTGCTCGGTTCCGAGATAGCCGTACACGTCGATCTTCGGATCGGGATGCCCGATCAGGCCGATCAATGCCTGGTATTCGGGCAGCGTTGCGGGCTTTCCGTCGGAGCCGATCGTGGCGTCCGGCAACTGGGCGGGACCGTAGCGGCCGAGGCCGGTGCCAACTATGCCGCTCAGTTGGGCGTCCAGCAGCTTCGGTATCACGTGCACGAGGGCGGACGCGCCGCCGCCGCCGCCGAAGGTCGTGTTGCTGTCTCCCGTCCCGAGACGGCTTATGCGATCGTGGAACAACCGCCCGATACCGAAGGCTTCGAGATGGGCGATGTTGAAGTCGGCGGTGGCCTTTGCGACCACGTCCGGCGCCAGGTCATCGCTGAAATTGCCGGTCGCCGTCGCTGCCGACGTGGTGCACACGGACGTGGCCTTGCCGGCCACTATGGTCGTCGTCACCGCCGTGCAGGCGTTGACCGTGGTGTTGGAACCCGTGCCCAGGCTGCCCACGCCAGGGTTGGTCACGTTGAGGGTGCCAAGCGCGCTCGGAATCGACGTGTTCGCATAGACACCCTGCGGGTTCTCGAACGAGACAGCCAGCCAGTACTGGTTCTGCAGGAAGCTCTTGGCCAGGCGTATCTGGGACTGACGTGCGTAGGTGAATCCGGGCACGTAATTCTGGTCGATGGTCAGCGGCAGGTTCACCTGCGCGGGGTCGACACCCAGCTTGTCCTGGGTCAACAGCGTGAAGGTCTGACCGGCCGTCAGCTCGAAGCCGAGATCCTTGCGGTCATAGACCAGGTAGCCTTCCCGTATGCGAGGCTCGAAGCCGTTGGTCTGGTTGGAGTTCGACGTGGGCGAGCCGCCCTGGAAGTCGATGGCGACGAACGCGCGTAGCTTGGTGTCCTCATCCGGATTTGCCGTGACCGTGCCGGATATGCGGGTGCCGCGTGCCGTCTCGCGGAACTCGTTCTCATGATAGAGCGGACTGATGCGGAACGGGATCGCGCTCGCAAAATTCGACGACAGGTCGGTCACCTCGTTGCGTGACCGGAAGATCGTCGATGCGTCCAGGTAGCCGCCGAGCTGCACGGTCAGCGCTCCCACCTGGAACGTGCCCTGCGGCAGTTTCGGCGGCGTCTCGACCCGGCTCAGCACCACCGAACCGGACGTGGAACCTGGGCTTGCGGGAACCAGCGCGTAGCCGGCCGGAATCTGCGGCATCACGGACAGTGGCTGGGTTGCCGGCGGGGTGTAGGTCTGCGCCTGGCGGGCCTCGTGCAACTGCCGGTCGCGCTCGGACGCCTGCTGCTTCATGTGCCTCAGCTCGGCCTGCAGGGCCTGTATCTGCTTCTCGATCGAAGCCAGGTTGGTTCCGGATTCCTGCGCCGATGCCGTTGCGGTGATGAGGGAAGCGACTGTCAGAGACAGCGCCGTCGCCAGCAGAAAGGCCGAGCGTGGCGAGCGGGTCAACATCATTGGGCTCCGTGTGTAACTTTTGGCCACGTCCGAATCCACGCGGCGGGCGGAGAATATAAAAAATTCCCTATGTTGTTGTGATGTTTTTAAGTCATGTGCATAGTCTGCGCAGGGCTGTTGCAACCTTGTCACGTTGCGTAACTGCAGAACGCTCAGCTTGCGGGTGCCATCGTAGGCGGCGCGAACAGCTGCGGCGTCAGCACCGGCGACGTATCGATGTCGGTCAAGGTGAGCTCCAGCGTATGGTGGTAGGAATCCGTCACCGACACGCCGAGCAGGCGCAGCGGATGGTCGGCCATCTGCAACGTCAGGCTGCCCTGCCCGGCCGCCCCGGTCTTGCTCAGCGTCACCGTAAGTGCTGCGCCCTGATGCACGAGCGCATCGACCGTCACGTCGCCGTTGAGGTGGATCTCCGGCGCCAGCAATATACCCAGCGGCGTGCGCGACAGCGGCTGCGTGGTCAGCGCGCCGTTGCTGCGGTCCAGCATGCGCACCCGTCCGCCGCTGATCACCATCACCCGCGCACCCGGCCCCTGATACTCCAGGCGCAGACGTCCGGGCCGGTCCAGCCACACCAGTCCGGCCGCCGCGCCGTAATCACCGGCCTGGCGGAAATGCGCCTCGAAGCGCTGCGTCGCGTTCAGGTAGGTTGCCACCCGCGCCAGGTCCTCCTGATCGCTTCCGGACAGCACCGGCCCTGTCTTGACCATGCAGCCGGACGCCGCCCATGCCAGTGCCAGCCAGGCCAGACGCCGCAAGCCCCGCCGCTTCGATGATGGCCGCCTCACATCGTGTACTCCTTGGCGAACGCCGCGGCCGCCCCGAACAGGCCTGGTTCGGGGTGGGTGATGAGCTTCACCGGCACCGCCGCCAGCATCTGCTCCATGCGGCCCTTGGCACGAAACCGCTGGGCGAACCCGCTGCCGGGCAGTCTGTCAGCGATGCGGGCGCCGACCCCGCCGGCGAGCACCACGCCGTGCGCGCCCTGCGCCAGCGCGATGTCGCCGGCCAGGCTGCCCAGACACAAAAGAAACCGCTCCAGCGCGGCCGCCGCCAGCCGGTCCGTCCCGCCCAGCGCCGCCTGCCACAGATCCTTCGGATCGCGCGCCACCACCGCCTCTCCCTCCCGTTGGGCGAGAAACGCATGTATGTGCGCCAGCCCGGGCCCGGAGACGATGCGCTCGGCCGACACCCTGTCGTAATCCCGGCGCAGCCAGGCGAGCAGCCCGTCCTCGAACTGGTCGACCGGTGCCCAGCCTATGTGGCCGCCCTCGGTTTCCATGACCTGGTAGCCGGTGGCGCCGCGCAGCACATGCGCCACGCCGAGCCCGGTGCCTGGCCCGATCACGCCGATGACGCCCACCACGGGCAGTTCCACATCCGGCCCGGCGATGCGGCGCAGACAGTTGTCCGGCAATTGCGCCACCGCGTGGCCCACCGCGCCGAAATCGTTGATCAGCGTCATCCGCTCCAGCCCGAGTTCGGCGGCGAGCGTTGCCGGCCGCATGACCCACGTGCTGTTGGTGAGCTTCAGCGCCTCGCCGGCGATCGGCGAGGCGATCGCGAGTGCGCCCGCGCGGGGCAGCACCTGGCCGGCCAGCTTCGCGTAGGCTGCCCAGGCCGAGACTATGCCGTCGTAATCGCCGGTGTGCAGTATGACCGGCTCGCCCAGCCCGGTTACCCGTCCGGCGATCACGCTGGCCTGGGCGAAGCGTACGTGCGTGCCCCCGAGATCCACGCAAACAAGATCCAAGCCCGTAGCCTCCAGGTTATGGCATGCTGCTTTACGTCACCCTCCCGCCGCCCGCCAGGAGGGGCAAGGTTGCGCTCCCGGGCGAGCTGCCGCTATGAACTGCCCGATGTTGGATGGCCTGAAGACCACCATCGGGGGAATACGGATGCGCGCTGCGGCTTCCTGCCTCGGCTGCGTATTCCTCGCGGCCCACCCTGCTTGCGCCGCGCCACCGGTCCAGGAGCTGGCCGGCCCCTCGCGGGCGCCGGACGCCGCCCAGACCGCCGCGCGTCCCGCGATGGCCGAGCATGAAGCCGAGCGGCTGCCCTCCATCGTTTTCGCGCCCGGCTCCGCCCGCCTGACCCCGAGCGCCACGCGTCTGCTGGACAGTTTCGGCCGGTCTCTCTCCGAGGACCGCCTGCGGCTGGATTGTCATTCCGGGCCTGACCGCGATCTGGCGGGCAGGCGGGCGGACGCGGTTGCCGGCTATCTGGAGCAGAATTTCGGCGTGCAACGCGAGCGCATACAGGTGGTGATTGCCGGCAAGCTGGATGACCGGCGAGTCCTGATGGAGGACCTGGGCCAGTAGAGCGAAATCTCCGCTCCTTGCCGGCAGCTGCGGACACGTCCGCCGAGAGGGAGCAGCGGTTCTCACAAACGGCTTGCTTACGTGACCTCCGCCCGCACCACATCGCGCCGTGGTTCACCCGCCAGAACCTCGCCGAGGGCCTGCGCCGCCCGCCAGGCATCCTCGTATCCCACATAGAGCGGCGCGAAGCCGAAGCGCATCACGTCCGGCTCGCGGAAATCGCCGATCACGCCGCGCGCGACCAGCGCCTGCATGATCGCGTAGCCGTCCGGATGCGCGAAGGACACGTGGCTGCCGCGGGCGGCGGCGTCGCGTGGCGTAAGAAGCGTCAGCCCGGCACCGGCGCAGGCGGCTTCGGCGCAGGCGATGAACAGGTCGCACAGACGGGCGGATTTGCGGGCCAGTTCGGCCGGGTCGGCTTCCAGCGCCAGGTCCACGCCGCATTCCAGCGCGGCGAGGCTCAGGATCGGCGGCGTGCCGCAGAGGAACCGGCGTATGCCGTCGGCAGGCGCGTAGTCGGCGCTGAAGGCGAACGGTCTGGCGTGGCCCATCCAGCCGCTGAGCGGCGAGACCAGCCCTGGCTGCAAATCGCGCGCCGCATACAGGAATGCCGGCGCACCCGGGCCGCCGTTGAGGTATTTGTAGCCGCAACCCACGGCGAGCTGCACGCCCGCCCGGTTCAGGCCAAGTTCCACCGCGCCGGCACTGTGGGCCAGATCCCACACGACCAGGGCGCCCTTCGCCCGCAGCGCCTGGGTGACCCCGGCCAGGTCGAAGCGCTCGCCCGTCTTGTAGTGGATATGGGTGAGCAGCACGATCGTCTGGGCGTCGGCGGCGGCGAGTATCTCGTCGCGGGGCAGCGTGCGGACCACCGCGTTCCGCCCGGCAGTCAGGCCCCCGGCAGCCAGGCCCTGGGCGATGTACAGGTCGGTCGGGAAGTTGCCCGTCTCCGACAGGATCACATGCCGGTCGGGGGATGCCGCCAACGCCGCGGCAAGCAGCTTGTAGAGGTTGACCGAGGTGGAGTCGGCGACGATCACCTCGTCGTCCTGCGCGCCGACGAGCCGCGCGATCTTGGCGCCTACGCGCAGCGGGGCGCCTATCCAGTCCGCCGCGTTCCAGCTTCTTACCAGCCCCTGCCCCCACTCCTCCCGCAGCACCCGCGCGACGTGGTCAGGCGTGGCCCGTGGCAGCGCGCCGAGCGAGTTGCCATCCAGGTAGATGGTGCCGTCCGGCAGGGTAAAACGCGCCCGGAAGCTGGCGAGCGGGTCCTGCGCATCCATCGCGCGAACCTGTTGCAGGTCGGCCCCCGGGACCGTGCGTCGGGGAATGCTGCGGGAATGGCCGGCGACGATCTGGTTCATCGGACCGGCATTTACGTGGTCCCGGGCAGGCAAGAAAGACCTGCTTTCCTGGGAAGAAGCAGACTTCTGCGCCGCTGGCGCGCGGACGCTGACACGGACGGAGGCACGACCGGACCGGCGTTTGCCGAGCCGGTCAGGCGACCAGTTCGCTGGCCGAAGCCGCGGCACGCGCGCTGCGCGGGCGGCGTATCACCCGTGACAGCCTGGAGCCGGCGCCGAGCCACAGCACAGGCAGCGCCACTACGCCGAACGCGGCGCTACATGGAACGACGGTGTCGAAATGGCATCCCGCAAGGCTCGCGGCCGTCCCGCCCAGGACGCCTGACGCGAACCCGATTCCCGCCAACTCAAGAACGCCCAGTCTAGACTTGGTCGGTGCCACGGAGAGATATCCTGATCGAGCGGAACGGAGGAAGGAAAGGCGGCCCGCCTGACGCGCGGGGCCAGCAGGCTTCAGACGACGGTGCGACGCCGCCGCCTGAGCGCCGTGCCCGCAACGCCGGCGCCCAGAAGCGTCAGCGAAGCGGG
>CAHJWU010000146.1 GCA_903643085.1 Rhodospirillales bacterium | reverse complement strand
GGCGCCTGGATCGGCACGTCCGAGTTCGCCGACGCCGCCGGCTTCGCCGCAGCCCAGGCCTATGGCGGCATGGCGGCACATCTGCCCGGCGCACCGCCGGGTGCGGCCGAACAATCCGTCGCCGCCTTCACGTTGATGAAGGTCATCGGCCGGGACATGTGGATCGGCATTTGGGCGCTGGTGCTGTCCTTCGTCGCCACCACGCGCTGGAACGACACAGGGATCGAGAACCGCGCCGGACCGGCCGAGATCTGGCGCCGCTTCCCGAAATTCGTGCTGGGATTCCTGGCCGCCTCCCTGCTCGTCACGCTCGTGGCACAATACGCCGGCCACGCCGCCTTTACCAAGACCATCACCCCGGCGCTGGTCACGCCTATCAAGAACCTGCGCAGCTGGGCGTTCGAGTTCGGCTTCCTCAGCATCGGCCTGACCACCCGCGGACGCGACCTGGCGGGTATCGCCGGCCGCCCGCTGGCCGCCTTCACCTTTGGCGTATTCGTCAACGTGGCGCTGGGCCTGGCACTTTCCGCCGGCCTGTTCCGCACCTACTGGGCGCAGCTCGGGCAGTGAGCGCGCCATCCTGCGCCACGTGCCGCCTGTTCGATGCGGACCCGGCGGGCCTGGAAGGCGGCCTGCCGGGGCTGGCGGCGCTCAGCTCCGCCCATGGCGCCAGCCGGGCGCAGGACGGCACCTGCCTGCGCCACCTGCGCCTCGTCACGCGGCGTTCTGTTTGCGGACAGCACGAAGGGGCGTGACGGGAAGAAAGCAAGCAGTCCTTTTTTGAAAAAAGGACCAAAAAACTTTTGCTTCCCGCGCATTTGCGGCGTCCGGGTGCCTTCCGATGCACCGGAGCTGGTGAACCTGCTGGAAGCAAAAGTTTTTTGCTTCTTTTTTGCAAAAAAGAAGGCCTTGCTTACCTGCACGAGAGTCAGCCTCCGCTCCTCACTCGCCCAAACTCCGGCTGAGCGTAGGCGGCAGAACCGGCCGCTTGCCCGCATCAGAAGCGGGCACCGAAGCCAGCATGTAGCCACGCGTCAACGGCACCGCCGCCTGGTGGCGCGCAAGCTGCAACTGCCAGACCATGTGGTTAAGGTGCCGGAACGAGTATTCGCTGCCGGCCAGATACAATTCGAACAACCGGCAGAACCGTTCGTCGTAGAGCGCCGCGATCGCGTCACGGTTTGCCTCGAAGCGGCGGCGCCAGTGGCGTATCGTCTCCGCGTAATGCAGCCGCAATATCTCGACGTCGGTGGCGATCAACCGCTCCTTCTCCACGGCGCGGAACACTTCGGACAACGCGGGCGAGTAGCCGCCGGGGAAGATGTGGCGCGTGATCCAAGGATTCGTGACAGACGGCCCGTCGCTGCGGCCGATCGCGTGGATCAGCGCCACGCCGTCTTCCGCCAGCAGGCCGCGCAAGGTGCGGAAATACGCGGGGTAATGCGTGATGCCGACATGCTCGAACATGCCGATCGAGACCACGCGGTCAAACGTGCCGCGCACCGTGCGGTAATCCTGCAGCTCGAACTGCACGCGCCCCGACAGGCCGGCCGCCGCCGCCCGCGCGCGCGCGGCCTCCAGCTGCTCGGTGGACAGCGTGATGCCTGTCACGCGCGCGCCGTAATCCTGCGCCAGCGTGATCGCCATGCCGCCCCAGCCAGAGCCGATGTCAAGTACGTGCAGGTCCGGCCGGCTGAGGCAGAGTTTGGCGGCGACGTGGCGCTTCTTGGCGGCCTGCGCCTCCTCCAGCGTCTCGCCGCCGGTGGCGAAATAGGCGCAGGAATAGTTGCGGTCGCGGTCCAGGAACAGCGAGTAGAGCCGGCCGTTCAGGTCGTAATGATGCGCCACGTTGCGCCTGGCGCGCGGGACCGGGTTGTACTGGCTCGCCTTGCGCAGGGCGCGCGCGATGATGCGGCGCAGCGTCAGGCCGGGGTGCTGGCCACCGCGGGAGAGGTTGGCGAACAGCAGGTCGAGTATGTCTTCCAGCCGGCAATCGAGCGGCGCCAAGTCGCCGGCCACGAACGCCTCGCCGAACACCAAGGCAGGGTTGCTGAGCAGGCCGCGTATGGTGCGCTCGCCGCGTATGGTGGCGCCGGCTTGCGGCACGCCGCCCGGCCCGTAGCTCGCCAGCGTGCCGTCCGGGTAGCGCACGGTCAGCCGGCCGACGGTTACGAACCGGCTGAGGATGGCGTCGATCAGCGCCCGCAAGGTGGTCTCCCCCAAGGTTCGATGCCTGCCTAACGCGCCGGCGCGGGTTCGGCTACAGGGCACGCGCCCCGGGGCCGGGCAAAACCGTTGGGACACGTCTTTCACCGATCGCGCCGGTGCTGACTTGCAGGAAGCAAGCAGTCCTTTTTTGAAAAAAAGGACCAAAAAACTTTTGCTCCCTGTCGGCGCGCGTTGCAGCAGCCGTCAGGAGGCGGCCCTCCCACGCGGGGGCCGCCTTCTAGGGTGGCATCCTCACCGCAAGCGTGGCCGGCCTTACGGGAACTGCCCCGCGGCGCGCTTTCGGTCCTGCGACATGCGTATCTGCAGAATTGCGCGGGCCTTGGTGCGGGCGCTCCAGGCGATTGGTTAGTCCGCGTGCCCTGCCGCCACCTCCGGCCAGACGTCATCCCATGTCCCGCCCGTGCTCGCCTTGCTGTACTCCGTCGAGCGGTTCTCGAAGAAGTTGGCGTGCTCGGGCGCATTCAACATGTCGTCCAGCCACGGCAGCGGGTTGCGCTCCACGTGGAACAGCGGGCTCAGCCCCAGCTGCATCAGCCGGCGGTCCGCGATGAAACGTATGTACTGCTTCACCTGCGCCGCATCGAGTCCCTCCACCGGGCCCAGCTCGAAGGCGAGGTCGATGAAGGCGTCCTCATGGTCGACGATGGTGGCGCAGCAGATGTAGAGCTCGCGGCGCAGTTCCTCGGTCCAGATCTCGGGGTTTTCCTGGATGAAGGTGCGGAACAGCTTGATCACCGACAGGCAATGCAGCGTCTCGTCGCGCACGGACCACGAGACGATCTGGCCCATGCCCTTCAGCTTGTTGAAGCGCGGGAAGTTCAGCAGGATGGCGAACGACGCGAACAGCTGCAGCCCTTCGGTGAAGGCGCCAAAGGCGGCCAGCGTCTTGGCGATCTCGTGCTTGCTGTCCACGGTGAAGGACTGCATGTAGTCGAATTTGTCGCGCATCTCCTTGATGCTGCGGAACGCCTGGTACTCCGTCTCCGGCATGCCGATTGTGTCGAGCAGGTGGCTGTAGGCGGCGATGTGCACCGTCTCGATGTTGCTGAAGGCGGAGAGCATCATCAGCACCTCGGTGGGTTTGAACACCTGGCTGTAATGCTTCATGTAGCAGTTGTTCACCTCCACGTCGGACTGCGTGAAGAAGCGGAAGATCTGGGTGACCAGGTTGCGCTCGCCGTCGGACAGGTTGCGGTGCCAGTCCTTCACGTCGTCGGCCAGCGGCACCTCCTCCGGCAGCCAGTGCACGCGCTGCTGGGTCAGCCAGGCGTCGTAGGCCCACGGGTAACGGAACGGCTTGTAGACCGGGTTCTCTGTCAACAGGTCGAACCGGACGGGCAGTTCGTCCATCGCGTGCGTCATCTGGGGGTGCTGGTCCATGGGTGGTCCTGTTGCGGCGACGGATGAGATATGGGCCTGCGCGGGCGATTTGCCCAGACGCGAGTCCTTGATAGGATACACAGCATGTTGTGGTTGGCTATGGCAATGTGCCCCACGTGTGCCAGAGGAAGGAAGCCAGGCCTTCTTTTTTGAAAAAAAGAAGCAAAAAACTTTGCTACCCGACGCTGCAACGCGCGTGTGCTTCAGGAGGCACCGGGCTGATGCGAACGCGGAGTGGTAAAAGTTTCTTGGTCCTTTTTTTCAAAAAAGGACTGCTTGCTTTCTCCTTGCTTAAACGTCTTTAGTTTTGCTAAAGAATCCTCATGACCGACCTGAAGCAGCTTTTCCGCGCCTCCGGCAAGCGGCAGCGCGACATCGCCGAGGCGGTGGGGCGCAGCGAAGGCGCGGTAAGCCAGTGGGTGAGCGGAGACCGCGACATTCCGGCCGACCTGGTGCTTCGGGTGGAAGAGGTGACGGGCATCCCGCGCCATCGCCTGCGGCCTGATCTTTGGGAGACAAGGATGCTGAACGCCGACCCAGCGCAGACCGCGCCGGACCTGACCCACCTGCAGCGCCTGGAAGCCGAGAGCATGCACGTCATGCGCGAGGTGGCCGCAGAGGCGGAGCGTCCGGTTATGCTGTATTCCGTAGGCAAGGACAGCGCGGTGATGCTGCATGTGGCGATGAAGGCGTTCGCGCCGGGCCGCCCGCCGTTTCCGCTGCTGCACGTGAACACCACCTGGAAGTTCGGCGGCATGATCGCTTTCCGGGACAAGCGCGTGGCCGAGCTTGGCCTGACGCTGCACGAGTGGATCAACACGGATGGCGTGGCGCGGGGCATCAACCCGTTCGACCATGGCGGTGCCTACACGGACATCATGAAGACGGAGGCGCTGAAGGCGGCGCTGGATCATCATGGGTTCGACGTGGCGTTCGGCGGCGCGCGGCGCGACGAGGAGAAGAGCCGCAGCAAGGAGCGCGTCTTCTCGTTCCGCTCGGCGCAGCATAGGTGGGACCCGAAGAAGCAGCGGCCGGAGCTTTGGCATCTGTACAACGCGCGCAAGGCGAAGAGCGAGAGCATACGGGTGTTTCCGCTGTCCAACTGGACCGAGCTGGACATCTGGCAGTACATCCATCTGGAGAACGTCCCGATCGTGCCGCTGTATTTCTCCGCCGAGCGGCCGGTGGTGCAGTATAACGGCATGACGATCATGGTGGATGATGACCGGATGCGCATCCCCGCGGGCCAGAATCCTGAGATGAAGAAGGTACGCTTCCGCACGCTGGGCTGTTACCCGCTGACCGGGGCGGTGGAGAGCGAGGCGGCGACGTTGCCGGAGATCATCCAGGAGATGCTGCTGACGACCACGAGCGAGCGCCAGGGGCGGGCGATCGACCATGACGCGGCGGCGAGCATGGAGAAGAAGAAGCAGGAGGGGTATTTCTGATACGATGCACGCTCGTGTTGTCTAATACCCTAAAGCAACGATTTCAAATCGATTACTTGTGGGCTTTCGGAGCATCTGCTTGTGCGTTTGGCATCGGTTACAATCTGCAGTTTGCCTTGGAAATATTGATAAACCACTGGGGACGCCTTTCAAGCGTCCGCGCGACTAGTTTTGTTGGGCTAACACTGTATGGTGCAGTCCTCACTATGAACTTTGCCGTTATTGGAGCGCCGTTGGCGTACTTTCCAGTTAAGCTCATCGCAGGTAGATTAGAGGAGAGTTCAAGTCCTTACGTTTTCCTAGTGTCGGGTGGCCTACTTGGAATTATCTTTCTTCCCTTGTGTGCGGTTTACCCGTCGCTTGTGTTTCCAATCTTTGATGAGCCGACATTTTCTTCGCGCGTCATTGAATTTTGCGTTCCTATGGTAATTGCAGGGACTCTTGGAGGCTTCGTAGCGTGGCAGCGCACACGGACGGTGAAAGTCAGGCTTTAGACCGCCGTCAGACCTGAATGTTCTTGCGCCTGGGATCG
Organism: Rhodospirillales bacterium; assembly: GCA_903643085.1. Classification (GTDB taxonomy): domain Bacteria; phylum Pseudomonadota; class Alphaproteobacteria; order Acetobacterales; family Acetobacteraceae; genus BOG-908. The sequence continues at coordinate 2,494 of CAHJWU010000146.1, read as the reverse complement.
CCGCCAGGGCTGGAGCGATGAAGCCGAAGTCGACCTGTTCAAGATGCTCTTGCCTCTCCACCCTTTTCTCCAGGACCCGTAAAGAATGGCCCACGTGAGCGATCTCATCGCCACCGACATCAACGCCTACCTAAAGCAGCACGAAACCAAATCCCTGCTCCGCTTCATCACCTGCGGCAGCGTGGATGACGGCAAATCCACCCTCATCGGACGCTTGCTCTACGACAGCAAGATGATCTTCGAGGACCAGCTCGCAGCGCTCGAAGCCGACTCGAAAAAGATGGGCACGCAGGGCCAGAACATCGACTTCGCGCTGCTGGTCGACGGCCTGGCCGCGGAACGCGAACAAGGCATCACGATCGACGTCGCCTACCGATTCTTCTCGACGGACAAGCGCAAGTTCATCGTGGCGGACACGCCGGGCCACGAGCAATACACGCGCAACATGATCACCGGCGCCTCGACCGCGGGCCTCGCCGTGATCCTGATAGACGCGCGGCGCGGCGTGCTGACGCAGACGCGCCGGCACTCCTATCTCGTGTCGCTGATCGGCATCAAGCACGTCATCCTCGCCATCAACAAGATGGACCTGGTGAACTTCTCCCACGAAGTGTTTGACCGCATACTCGGCGACTACACCGCGTTCGCCTCGCAGCTCGACATCACCAAGATCATCCCGATCCCGATATCCGCTCTGGCCGGCGACAACATCACCGAGCGCAGCGGCAACACGCCCTGGTATCACGGCCCCACGCTGATGGGCCATCTGGAGGACGTGGAGGTGGCAGGCGCCTCGCGGGCCGCGCCGTTCCGCCTGCCCGTGCAATGGGTGAACCGGCCGAACCTGGATTTCCGCGGCTTCTCCGGCATGGTCTCCTCGGGCACCGTGCATCCCGGAGACCTCGTGAAGGTCATGCCGTCAGCCAGGCAAAGCCGCGTGGCGCGCGTGCTGATCGATGGCGACCTGCCTTACGCCACCGCGGGCCAATCGATCACCGTCACGCTGGAAGACGAGATAGACTGCAGCCGCGGGGACGTGATCTGCGGCGCCGAGCAGCCGTGCGAAGTCTCCGACCAGTTCGAGACCACCATTGTGTGGATGGCCGACACGCCGATGCTGCCGGGCCGCTCGTATTTGATGAAGGTCGGCACCAAAACCGTCACAGCGTCGATCACCACGCTGAAGCACAAGGTGAACGTGAACACGCTGGAGGAGATGGCCGCCCGCCAGCTCGAGCTGAACGAGATCGGCCTGTGCAACATCAGCCTGGACCAGCCGGTCGCGTTCGACTCGTACACGGAAAACCGCGACACCGGCGGCTTCATCCTGATAGACAGGCTGAGCAACGACACCGTCGCCGCCGGCCTGATCCACTTCGCGCTGCGTCGCGCGCAGAACATCCACTGGCAGGCGGTCGACCTCAGCCGTGCCGCGCGCGCCGCGCAGAAAGGCCAGCGCGCCTGCGTGCTGTGGTTCACCGGCCTGTCAGGCGCGGGCAAATCCACCATCGCCAACCTGGTGGAGCGCCGCCTGTTCGCGCTGGGCCGCCACACCACATTGCTGGACGGCGACAACGTACGCCACGGCCTGAACCGCGACCTCGGATTCACCGACACCGACCGCGTGGAGAACATACGCCGCGTGGGCGAGGTGGCGCGCCTGATGGCCGATTCCGGCCTGATCGTGCTCGTCTCCTTCATCTCGCCGTTCCGCTCCGAACGGCAATTGGCGCGCGACATGCTGCCGAAAGGCGAGTTCCTGGAAGTGTTCATCGACACGCCGCTGGCGGAAGCCGAGAAACGCGACGTGAAAGGCCTCTACAAGAAAGCGCGCCGTGGCGAGATCAAGCATTTCACCGGCATCTCCAGCCCCTACGAAGCGCCGGAGGACGCCGAGTTGCGCATAGACACCAACACGCTGAGCGCCGAGGACGCCGCCGAGCTGATCGTGGCGCAGCTGGACGCACGCGGCCTGCTGCGAGGCGCGCAGCCATGAGCGGAACGCTCGATCTCGCCGCACTGCTCGCCGCGATAAAACCGGTCGCCGAAGAGGCCGGCCGCGCCACGATGAGCTTCTACGGCCTGTCGGACTCGATGGAGAAGGCCGACGGCAGCCCCGTCACCGCCGCCGACCAGGCCGCGGAGGACATCATCCTGCCCGCTTTGCGCCACCTCACGCCGGACATCCCCGTGGTCTCCGAAGAGGAAGCCGCCAAGGGCCTGTCGCCGGACGTCACCGGCACGCGCTTCTGGCTGGTCGATCCGCTGGACGGCACGAAGGAGTTTCTCAACGGCAACGGCGAGTTCACCGTCAACATCGCGTTGATCGAGCACGGCCAGCCGATCCTCGGCGTGGTAGTCGTGCCCGCGCGCGGCGAGACCTATGCCGGTGCGGCCCCAGGCACCGCCACGCTGGCGGACGCGCAGGGCGAACGCCCGATCAGCGTGCGCGCAGCACCGGCGCACGGCCTCACCGTCGTCGGCTCGCGCAGCC
>CAHJWU010000145.1 GCA_903643085.1 Rhodospirillales bacterium | reverse complement strand
CCACGTTCGGTGCCTAAAGAAGAAAGGGAGCAGTTCTTTTTTGAAAAAAAGAACCAAAAAACTTTTGCTCCCTGTCGGCGGAAGCTGAACAGCGCGTGACAGCGGAGTAAAAGTTTTTTTGCTTCTTTTTTTCAAAAAAGAAGGCCTTCCTTTACTTCCTTTCTTTCCTGAGCCCAGCCCAATACGCCTGCCGCTTGGCCAGTTCCCGCTCGAAACCGCGATCCTGCGGCGTGTAGAATGCCTGCCGCTCGATGCCCTCTGGGAAGTAGTCCTGGCCGGAGAACCCGTCCGCCGCGTCGTGATCGTATTCGTAGCCGTCCCCGTAGCCGAGCTTCTTCATCAGTTTGGTCGGCGCGTTCAGGATGTGGGCCGGCGGGGCCAGGCTGCCGGTCTCGCGGGCGGAGCGCGCGGCCGCCTTGTGCGCCTTGTAGGCGGCGTTCGATTTGGGCGCCGTGCCGAGATAGAGCACGGCCTGCGCCAAGGCGAGGTCGCCTTCCGGGCTGCCCAGGCGCTCGTAGGCGTCCCAGGCGGCGAGCGTCAGGGTGAGCGCCTGCGGGTCCGCCAGCCCCACATCCTCCGAGGCGAAACGCACCAGGCGGCGGGCGATGTAGCGCGGATCCTCGCCGCCGGCGAGCATGCGATGGAACCAGTAGAGCGCCGCGTCGGCGTCCGAGCCGCGCAGGGATTTGTGCAGGGCGGAGATGAGGTTGTAGTGCTCCTCGCGGTCGCGGTCGTACAGCGCGGCGCGGCGCGAGACGAACTCGGACAGCCCGGCGGCATCGAGCGGGGGCGCGTCGCAAGGCACGCCGGCAACCTGCTCGGCCATGTTGAGCAGGTAGCGCCCGTCGCCGTCCGACATGGCGCGGACGGCGGCGCGCGCCTCGGCTGTCAACGCCAGGCCATGGCCGATCTCCGCCTCGGCGCGGGCCAGCAGCGCCTCCATGTCAGTGTCATCCAGGCGTTTCAGCACGAGCACCTGGCAGCGCGACAGCAGCGCGCCGTTCAGCGCGAAAGAGGGGTTTTCAGTGGTGGCGCCCACCAGGACCACGGTGGCGTCCTCCACCACGGGCAGGAAGCCGTCCTGCTGGGCGCGGTTGAAGCGGTGTATCTCGTCGACGAACAGCAGCGTGACCTGGCCGGTGCGGCGCAGGCGGCCGGCCTCCTCGAAGACGCGCTTGAGGTCCCCGACCCCGGAGAACACGGCGGAGAGCTGGACGAAGGCCAGGCCGGAGGCGGCGGCGAGCAGGCGGGCGATGCTGGTCTTGCCCACGCCGGGCGGGCCCCAGAGGATCAGGCTGGAGAGCTGCCCGCGGGCGAGCATGCCGGTCAGCGCGCCCGCGGGACCGACCAGATGCTGCTGGCCCACGATGTCCGCCAGCGTGGCGGGGCGCAGCCGGTCGGCAAGCGGGCGCTGGCCGCCTCGCGTCGGCGGCGGGATTGCTGGCTCGGAGACGAAGAGGCCCGGCTGATGTTCACCCATGCCGGCAAGATGGCGTTTGTGCATCAGTTTCGCCACAGGCTGCGGCAATTGTGCAGCGCCGCGTGCTGTGACTTGTGTTCCGCATGCGACTTCTCCAGGTGTAACTCGTTATGTCCGCAGACCGGACGCCCGGGCCTGTGCGAACAACCACCAAAGGAGTGTCAGCCGTGCGTAAGACAAATCTACTCGGAGCAACCTTTCTGGCCCTGGCGGCGTCCTCCCTGCCCCTCACCACGTTCGCGCAGGCCCCGGCGGCCACGCCGTCTGCCCCTGCCCCCATGGCAGCCCCGGCCCCGGCGCCTGCCCCCACGCCCGCACCCGCCGACGTGACCCCGTCCGCGCCTGCGGCTCCTGACGCGTCGTCGTCGTCTTCCGCACCGGCCGAGAAGCCGATGAAGAAGCCGATGCACAAGAAGATGATGGCGCACAAGAGCGGCAAGCTCGTCGCCACCAAGGCGGGCGACAAGGCTGTCGACGACCTGAACAGCGAGAGCCTGGATTCGGCCAAGACCGGCAAGCCCTTCACCCCGCCGGCCACGCCCGCGGCCGCCAAGGTGTCCGCCCACGCGCCGATGCACGGCAAGACGATGCACCACGTCAAGAAGACCAAGTCCGGCACGACGCCGTCCGACGCCTCTGCGGCCCCGTCGTCCACCAGCACGTCGACCACCAGCACGCCATCCACCACCACGCCTGGCGCCGACGCGCCCAAGTAAGCCAGCAGCGAACTCCTGGTCCCTGCCGGCGCGGTGTGTCAGCACCCGCCGGCAGGGAGCGGATTTCGCGCTTCGTTGCCTACTTCACCACCCGCAGCACGGATTTCTCCGCGACACCCAGGGCGCGGAAGCAGCGCAGGTAATCCTCCGCCATGCGCCGCGCCGTGAACCGCTCCTCGAAGCGCCTGCGAACAGCCTGACGCGACAGCGTGTCCAGCCGGCTGACCGCGGCGATCGCGCTCACCTCATCCTCCACGATGAAGCCGGTCAGGCCTTCCTCCACGATCTCCGGCACCGAGCCGCGGTTGAACGCGATCACGGGCGTGCCGCAGGCGATCGCCTCGATCATCACCAGGCCGAACGGCTCCGGCCAGTCGATCGGCATCAGCAGGCCCAGGGCGCCCGACAGGAAACCGGCCTTGTCCCTGTCGCCGATCTCGCCGATCATCTCCACGCCGCCGCCCGAGAGCATAGGCTTGATGAGGGTGTCGAAATACTCCTGGTCGGCGCGGTCCACCTTGGCCGCGATCTTCAGCGGAATGCCCGCCGCGCGGGCGATACGTATGGCGCGGTCCGGCCGCTTCTCCGGCGCGATGCGGCCGAGGAAGGCGAGGTAGGACGGCGCCACGTCATGCGGGGTCAGCAGGTTCTCCGGCAGGCCGTGATGCACGGTGGCGGCGTAGTTCGCCTGCGGCAGCGGCCGGCGCTGCGCGTTGCTGATCGAGACCACCGGTACCCGCGGGAAGGTGGTGAACACCGGCTGCAGCTCCGGCAGGTCCAGCCGTCCGTGCAGCGTGGTGACGAACGGCGTGGGCTGTCTGGAGAACAGGCTGAACGGCCAGTAATCCATGTGAAAATGCAGCACGTCGAAATCGGCGGCCTGGCGGTGGACCGCTTCCATCAGCAGCATGTGCGGCGCGACCGCGTCCCTGATGGACTGATCCAGGCGCAACGCGCGCGGCCAAACGGGATGCAGCTTAGCACCTGTCTCCGAGTCGCCGCTGGCGAACAGGGTGACGTCATGCCCCGCGACGACAAGCTCCTCCGTCAGGAAGGAAACCACGCGCTCCGTGCCGCCGTACAATCTGGGCGGGACAGCCTCGTGGAGCGGAGCAATCTGGGCGATGCGCATGAGCCGGGTCTCCCGCTGTCGGACGTTGCGGTCCTTACGGCAAACAACTTCATGCAACGTTAGTTGCGCAGTGCAGCAAAACCGGGCGGGCGGTGGGGAGGTAAAGGCCTGCTGTGAAACAAGGAGCAGACTTTGTTCGCCCGTCTGCCTGACGGCGCGCGCCGGTCCTGCCAGCCCACATGCCTGCCTGCAGAGGCGAGGCCGCCGACGCAGGCGCGTAGCGGCCTTCCCTCCGGTAACTTGGCAGGCCCTCCACCCGAGCCTAGGCTGGCGCCCGCCACATCCCCAGGACCACGCCCGTGATCGCAAAAGCCCGGCGCCCTTTGCCGCTCCTCGCCGGCCTGCTGCTGTGCTCCGCCGCGCTGGCCGCTCCGCCAGGCCCGTCGGGCGCCGTGCCGGACAACGTGTTGCGCGCCACGCTGGACAACGGCCTGCGCGTGATCATCGTGCCGGACCACCTGGCCCCCGTCGTGACCACGGAGCTCAACTACCTCGCCGGCTCGAACGACGCGCCGGCCGGCTTCCCCGGCACCGCCCACGCGCTGGAACACATGATGTTCCGCGGCGCGAAGGACCTGGACCGCGACCAGCTCAGCGAACTCGGCGCCCTGCTCGGCGGCGACTACAACGCGGACACCACCGAGACCGTCACCCAGTATTTCTACACCGTGCCGGCGGCCAACCTGCCGGTCGCCCTGCACGTCGAATCGCTGCGCATGCGCGGCCTGAACCTCTACCAGGCGGACTGGGACCACGAACGCGGCGCCATCGAGCAGGAAGTCAGCAGGGACCTCTCCTCGCCGATTTACACCTACCTCTCCCAGCTCCAGTCCATCCTGTTCGCCGGCACGCCGTACGAGCACGATGCGCTGGGCACACGCCCGTCTTTCGACAAGACAGACGCCAAGCTCCTGCGCGGCTTCTACGACCGCTGGTACGCGCCAAACAACGCGATACTCGTCGTCGCCGGCGATGTGGACCCGCCGGCCGCACTGGCCCAGGTGAAGCAGTATTTCGCCGCCATCCCGCGCCAGGACATCCCGGCGCACGCGCCGATCGCCGTCAACCCCGTCCTGCCGAAGGAGCTGTCCCTGCCCACCGACCTGCCGATTGGCCTGGTCACGCTCGCGTACCGCATGCCCGGCCTGACGTCGAAGGATTTCGCCACCGCCGACATACTCAGCGACGTGCTGGGCAGCGAGCGCGGCGCGCTCTATGCCATGGTGCCCGCCGGCCGCGCCCTGATCGCCGAGTTCGCCTTCCAGCCCAAGGCCGATGTGGGCTTCGGCCTGGCCGCGGCCGCCTTCCCGAAAGGCGGCGATCCGAAACCCGTGCTGGACGAGATGAAGTCCATACTCGCCAACATCGCCAGGAACGGCGTGCCGCCTGACCTGGTCGCCGCCGCGCAACGCCAGGAGATCGCCCAGCTCGCCTTCAAGAACGACAGCATCTCCGGCCTGGCCGAAAGCTGGTCCAACGCACTGGCCTTCCGCCATGCAAACTCGCCGGACGACGTGGCCGGCGCCTACCAGGCGGTCACGGTCGCGGACGTGAACGCGCTGGCCGCCAGGCTGCTCGATCCCGCGCACGCGGTGACCGCCGTACTCACGCCGCAGGACTCCGGCAAACCCGTGGCCGGCAAGGGTTTCGGCGGCGAGGAATCCTTCGGCGGCGCCCCCGGCAAGCCGGTGATGCTGCCGCAATGGGCCAGCGCGGCGCTGGAAACCCTGCATCTGCCCGACCTCGGCGCGCCGCCGCAGCTAACCACGCTGCCGAACGGCCTGCGGCTGATCGTGCTGCCGGAACATATCGGCCGCACCATCTCCGTGTTCGGCCAGGTGCGCCAGGTGACGGAGGTCGAAGAGCCGAAAGGCAAGGATGGCGTGGCCGAGATAACCGCCAAGCTGTTCGATTACGGCACCAGGACCCACGACCGCCTGGCCTACCAGAAAGCGCTGGACGACATCGCCGCGCAATCCAACGCCGGCAGCCGCTTCAGCCTGAAAGTGCTCACCCCGGAGTTTGAACACGGCATGGCCCTGCTGGCGGAAGCCGAACTGCAGCCGGCGTTTCCCGAGCAGGATTTCACCATCGTCCGCCAGCAGACCGCGCAGACGCTGTCCGGCCTGCTGCACAGCCCGGACTACCTCTTCAAGCGCGCCATACAATCGGCCATCCTGCCGCCCACAGACCCCAGCCTGCGCCAGCCCACGCCAGACTCGGTGACGGGCCTGAAACTGCAGGACGTGCGCGCCTATTACGCGGCCGCCTACCGCCCCGACCTCACCACCATCATCGTCGCCGGCGACACTACACCCGACCAGGCCCGCCAGGTCGTCGAGCGCACCTTCGGCGCCTGGCGCGCCACCGGCGCCAGGCCGGAGATCGACCTGCCGCACGTGCCGGCCAGCAAACAGGCCGCCGAACACGTGCCGGACAGCTCGAGCCTGCAGGACAGCGTCACGCTCGCGGAAACCATAGACCTGCCGGTGACGAACCCCGACCGCTTCAACCTGATGGTAGGCAACACCATACTCGGCAGCGGCTTCTCCTCCCGCCTGTACCGTGACCTGCGGGTGCGCACCGGCTACGTCTACAACGTGGAAAGCCAGCTCGACTGGACACGCGACCGCTCCATCTACAACGCCAGCTTCGGCGCCGACCCGGACAAGGTCGGCCGCGCCCGCGCCGCCCTGGTGGCCGACATACGCGACCTGCAGGCCAACGCTGTGGGTGACGTCGAGCTGAACCGCGCGAAGGCGCAGCTCCTGCGCCGGTTGCCGATGCAAAGCGCGAGCGTGGACGGCCTGGCCGCCCTGGACCTGCGGCTGATCGACCTGAACATTCCGCTGAACACGCCGCAGATCGCGGCACAGCATTTCTATGATGCGACTTCGGAACAGGTTAAGGCGGCGTTTGGGAAATATCTGCGGCCGGACGATCTGGCGCAGGTTGTGAAGGGGCCGCAGGTGACGCAGTAGGGCAAAGCAAGGCCTTCTTTTTTGAAAAAAAGAAGCAAAAAACTTTTGCTCCGCTGTCGCCGGACTTTCCACGAGGCATGCCCAGGAGACAGAAGTTTTTTGGTCCTTTTTCGCAAAAAAGGACTGCTTGCTTCCTGCAAGCACGCAAAAGGGTTCTAACGCCCCATGGACGAAGATTTCCGCCAGGCCGCGCTCGACTACCACCGCCTCCCCCGCCCGGGGAAAGTCGCCATCGAGCCCACCAAGCGCATGGCCACCCAGCGCGACCTGGCGCTGGCCTACTCGCCAGGCGTGGCCGCGGCCTGCTCCGCCATCGTGGCGGACCCGAAGGAGGCCCGGAACCTCACCGCACGCGCCAACCTGGTGGCCGTCATCTCAAACGGCACCGCGGTGCTGGGACTGGGCAACATCGGCCCGCTGGCCGGCAAGCCGGTGATGGAAGGCAAGGCCGCGCTGTTCAAGAAGTTCGCCGGCATCGACGTGTTCGACATCGAGGTGGACGCCACCGACCCGGAGCTTTTCATCAGCGTGGTGGCCGCCCTGGAGCCCACCTTCGGCGCGATAAACCTCGAGGACATCAGGGCACCGGAATGCTTCGTCATCGAGCAGCGCCTGCGCGCGCGGATGCGCATTCCCGTCTTCCACGATGACCAGCACGGCACCGCGATCACCGTGGCCGCCGCGGTGCGCAACGCGCTCGTCCTGCAGGGCAAGACCCTTGCCGAAGTGCGCCTCGTCACCTCGGGCGCCGGTGCGGCCGCCATCGCCTGCGTGGACCTCCTGGTCGCCATGGGGCTGCCGGCGGAGAACGTGACGCTGACCGACATACGCGGCGTCGTCCACGCTGGCCGCGACGCCGACATGCCCGCCAACATGGCACGCTTCGCCCGCGAGACGGACGCCCGCACGCTCGCCGAAGTCATCGAAGGTGCGGACATCTTCATGGGCCTCTCCGCGCCCCGCGTGTTCCATCCGGACTGGCTGCCGCTGCTCGCGGCGCGCCCGATCATACTCGCTCTGGCCAACCCGGAACCGGAAATCCTCCCCGAGCTCGTGCGCGCCGCGCGCCCGGACGCGATCGTGGCCTCCGGCCGCAGCGACTACCCGAACCAGGTCAACAACGTCCTGTGCTTCCCGTTCATCTTCCGCGGCGCGCTCGATGTCGGCGCCACCACGATAAACGAAGAGATGAAACTCGCCGCGGTGGAGGCGATCGCCGAGCTCGCGCGCCAGGAAGCCAGCGAGGTGGTGGCCGCGGCCTATGGCGGCGCCGCACCCGTGTTCGGCCCGGACTACATCATCCCCAAACCTTTCGATCCCCGCCTCATCCTGCAGGTCGCGCCCGCGGTGGCGCGCGCCGCGATGGAGTCAGGCGTGGCGCAGGATCCCATAGAGGACCTCGAACTCTACCGCCTGCAACTGGAGCGTTTCGTCTTCCGCTCCGGCCAGCTCATGCGCCCGGTCTTCGAATCGGCCCGCAAGACAACCACCCGGGTCATCTACACCGAAGGCGAGGACGAGCGTGTCCTGCGCGCCGTGCAGACCGTGATCGACGAGAAGATCGCCCGGCCCGTACTGCTCGGCCGGCGCGACGTGATCGCGGCGCGCGCACGCGCCATGGGCCTGCGCATGAAACTCGGCGACCAGGTGGAGATACTCGACCCCGCCGCGGACGAAGCGGTCTTCGCGCCGCTGATTCCCGCCTTCCACTGCGGGACGGCGAAGCGGAGACGGCGGACGAAGAACGAGAGGCTGCGCACAGGGACCGGCGCGTACAGACGCACCACGCGGTCCACCAGCGCGACGAGACGCTC
>CAHJWU010000144.1 GCA_903643085.1 Rhodospirillales bacterium | reverse complement strand
AGAGTCTGTTTGCAAAGTTTTCTACTGAATTGAAAGCTTTCTGAGCATGAGGCGGATTGATGCCAGGTGCACAAACGCGAGGCGCGGGAGGACAGACACTCCCAATCCTTTGCCAATCGGCGGCATCGATTTAGCCAGGCAATCGTTCGCTCTACACGCCAGCGCTTGGGCAGCACCTCGAAGCCTTTGGCCTCCTTCGACCGTTTCACGATGCCGATCCGGAGGTGCGGGCAGGCCTTTCGCACACCTACCCGGAAGGTTTCTCCACTGTAGCCTCCGTCGGCAAACAGCTTTTCCAGAAAAGGATAAAGCCCGAACAGGCTAGACATCAACAACACGCCGCCATCGCGATCGTGCAGGCTGGCTGGGTGCACGATTGCCGCCATCAGCAGGCCCTGGATGTCGACTAGGATGTGACGCTTGCGGCCGCGGATTTTCTTGCCCGCATCATAGCCCGACGGGTCAATGCGGGCCCCCCTTTTTCAGCGCCCTTTACGCTTTGGCTGTCTATGATGGCAGCAGTCGGGCTTGCCTCTCGGCCAGCCTGCTCGCGACACGCCACGTAGAGCGCGTGGTTGATGCGCACCAAGGTTCCGTCCCAGTCAAATCGCTGTAAATACGCGTATAATGTGCCGCGTGGTGGCAAATCCTTCGGGATCTGCCGCCACTGACAGCCGGTGCTGAGTATGTAGAGCAGCCCGTTCATGACTTCGCGGAGATTGACTTTGCGCGGACGGCCGCCGTGCTTGGCGGGCGGTATAAGCGGACGCAGCATCTCCCACTCTTCGTCAGTCAGATCACTGGGATAGCGAAGAGCATCGCGATTGTAGCGGCTACGGTTCTGATTGGTCCACATGCGGCACCTCGCGAATCGGTGCCGCAAAGTAAATCATAACAGATTCAACGGCTTCAAGCCTGTCGCCTCAAGCCGTTGAATTGACTCAGCCACTTGTTAAACGGACACTGAAGAAAAGAAGCAAAAGACTTTTGACCTCGCTGTCGCGGACTGTTTCACCAGCCGCCGACAGGGAGCAAAAGTCTTTTGCTCTTCAGAAAAGACGACCTTGCTTGCCTTCAGCTCAAATGCTGCGCCAGGAACTTGTTCATCTCGAACATCGTCACCTTGGGCTTGCCGAACACCTTCTGCAGTTTGTCGTCGGCCAGTATCTCGCGTCCGTCATCCGGGTTCTGCAGCTTGTGGGCCTTGATGTAGACCCACACTTTGCTGACCACCTCGCCGCGCGCCATCTTGCCTTCGCCGACGACGGCGGCCAGCTCGGCGGAGGGCTGGAGCGGCTGCTGCAGGGCGTTCGGCTTGGCGCCATCCTTTGGCTTGGCCACTTTTGTGCCTTTGGGCGGCGCTTCCGCCTTGGTCTCGGTGGTGGCTTTCGCGGTGGGCTTGGCGGATTTTGCCTTGACCTTCGGGGTCTCGTCTTCTTTTGCCTTGACTTTCGGGGTCTCGTCTTCGGCCTTGGCCGTCTTCTTGGGTGCCGTGGTGGTCTTTGCCGGGGCCTTGGACATTGTTCTCTCCGCTTGGTGGATTCGGGGCGTTTCGAAGAGTCGCACCGGCAGGCGTGTGTTGGCAACCATAACGGTGATGACCCGACGCGGTTTTCCAACGGAAGTGGCCGACAGGGCAGGGCGCTCGCTGGGGCCGGAGCGTTCGCAAGCGACGGGCCGGATCTCCGCCAGGCCGGAACCGGGTGGCGGCTCGAGCTTCCGCCGGGGAGAGGGACGGCTTGCCTGTTGTCCGGCACTCGGCAAAGCTCCGCGTAAAACCGGAGGCGCCGTGCGATGCAGATCAACACCACCGCGGGCGCCATCACGCCGGACCAGCTCGGCCGCACTCTGGTGCACGAGCACGTGCTGGCCGGCTATCCGGGCTGGTTCATGGACACCCGGCTGCCGCCGTTCCGGCGCGCGGACGCCGTCTCCCGGGTGGTTGATTCCTTCCAGCAACTGCATGCCTACGGCGTGCGCACCGTCATCGATCCTTGCCCCGCCGATCTCGGACGCGACGTGGAGTTCGTAGCCGAAATCAGCCAGCGCAGCGGGATCACGCTGATCTGCACCACCGGCGTGTACACCGAAGCGTTCGGCATCCCCTACACCTTCCGCCACCTCGAGACGTCCGCCATCGAGGAGATCTACATACGCGAGATAGAGGACGGCATCGGTGCCACTGGCATAAAGGCGGGGCTGATCAAGATCGCCACCGGCGACGGCGCCGTATCGGAATACGAGCGCCGCATGCTGGTGGCCGCCACGCGGGCCGCGCGCGCCACCGGCGTGCGGCTGATCTCGCATACGGAAAACTGCAGCTGCGGCCACGATCAGATAGACATCGTGACCGCCGGAGGCGTGAGCGCGAACCACCTGCTCGTGGGCCATTGCGACGGCCGCGACGATCATCCGTATCAGGCGTCACTCGCCGCGCGCGGCGCCTATGTGGGTTTCGATCGCTTCGGGCTGGAAGTGTTCAACAGCGACGAGACCCGCATGCGCAACCTCCGCCAGATGATCGACGCCGGCTACCGCGACCAGGTGATGGTGAGCCAGGACAAAGTGAATTGCTGGCTCGGCCGCATCCCCGGCGTGGGCAGCGCCGACGACATCGCCAGGATCGTGCCGAACTGGACGATGACGCATCTGTTCGAACGGATCTTCCCGCGTCTGCTGGAAATGGGGGTCAGCCAGTCCGACATCGACACGATACTGGTGGAGAACCCTCGCCGGTTTTTCGCCGATTAGCCACGGGCGCGCATGCGGCGATCGCCTCGGGCGATTGCTGCCCGGCCTGGCCGAAGACGGGGTGCCGGCCGTGCGGCCTGTTTGCAGGCGGGCGTGTCCGGAAGCCAGAGCGGGGCTGCATGCGGGACGCAAGCCGAACCGGATCAGGACGCGGCCGGTTTCTCCAACGCGAGGAGCTGGCGGCCGAGGGCGGCCACCCGCGGTGCCTTGGGCGAAAGCCTGGTTGCCACGCCGAGCTGCTGGCGCGCCCCTTCCAGGTCACCGCTGTGCATGAGCAGGTTTGCCAGGCGGACCCGCACCGCGACGTTCGTGCCGTCCAGGCGAACGGCCTGCGCAAGCGCGTTCCGCTGCAACGCCGGATCGCCGAGCCGCTCGGCCAGTGCCGCCTTCTCCATGTGCAGCCTCAGCTCGCGCGCTGCGCCTTGCCTGACCGCGACGAGGAACGCGTCCGCCGTCGCTGTCTGGACGTCCTCGAGAGGGACGGGGTTCTCCTGCTCCGGCAGAATGTCAAAGTTCATCTGGAAAAGGCTGGATTTCTCCGGGAAGTAGGCGGCGCGCACGGCCTCGTTCGAAGCCGCGTAGCGATCCATGAAGGCGCGTGCCTGCCCCTGGGTCGGCAGCCACCCTTTGCCTGGCGAGGCTGAACTCACCGCGTCGGTTATGCGCTGCCAGATCGCTCCGGCGGGCGCCTTGTCCGCCACGTCTCTGGTGAGCCGCGAACCCAGGCGGCGCAAGGCTTCCTGTCCCGCCTGGGTCATTGACTGATTCCTGTTGACGTCCTGGCCCGGCTTCATCAGCGCCGCCGGGTCGAACCCGCATACGCCGGCGAAATCTGCCACCACGTCGAAACGTGTCCCGGCCGGGCGCTCGAATATGCGGGCCATGACGTTCTCCTTGCCGAACACGTCGGCCCAGCGCGCCAGGAAGTCCGCGTAATCGTAATCGGGGAGTTCCTGATCCATGTCGGGTGCGTCGATCTTGCCCATGCGCAAAGCCTGCGAGTAGAGGCTGGCGAAATGCTCGTCCTGACGGCGGAGATAGACGACGACGGTGCACCGGTCGGCAAGCTGCAGGACGAAATCGCGCAGCCGCGCGATGTCTGCCCGGGTTTTCTGATACATGCTGAACTGTTCGCTGGACAGAACGATGCGCGATACGCTGTCCGGCAGTCCGGCGATTTCAGCCTCCAGCTCGGCCACATGAGCGCTGATCGCCGCTTCCGGCTTGCGGCCCTGCCACATCAGGTTTTCCGTCTCGCCGGAGATTGCCGCGGCGGTCGAGAAGGCCGCCGCGAGTAGTATGTGCATGTTGCCGGCCGGCGTGGCGGGGTAGCTGATGCCTTGCGCGAGAAGTGCCGGGCGGCTGTTCGCCAGCAGATGCTGGATCGAGGTCGATCCCGTCTTGGGCTTTCCTATGTGGAGTATCAGGTCTCTCGGCATCTACTTGCTCAGTGAGGTTCGCCCGCAGGAAAGAACTTTCCGTTGCGAAAAGGAAGAGAGGAAATCGTCCTCCCTTGCCTTGGGCGACCGCTGGGCCCTCGGAGTCTGTTTGAAAACGTGGCCTGGCGAGTCAGCTGGCCGCCGGGGTGCGTTTCAAACGGACTCTCAGATGTCGCGGCCCTGCTCCTTGCCGCCCTCGGGATGCACCGCCGTCTCGGTGGCCAGGCGATCGTTGCCGCCGTAGCCGCCCTGGCTCTCCTCGCCGGTGGCGCCGCCCGGCACGCCGTGCTTGGTGCCGGTTTCGGCATGCGTCAGATTGTCGCGCGCCGGTTCCGGCTTCTGGCCGCCCTTGGTGATTTCCGACATGCTCGCGTCTCCCTGTTCAGACAGGCAGAACAGGCCGCACCCGGTCAGGTTGCCCGCACAAAACCGCGTCCGCCACATGCGCGGCCTGATCGGCCGTCAGATCGGGGTGTATGGGCAGCGCCAGTATGCGCGTGGCCAGGTCCTCGGAGACGGGCAGGGCACTCCCCCGGTGGTGCGGCGCGTAAGCCGGCTGGTGGTGCAGCGGCCGGGGATAGTAGATCGCGGAGGGTATGCCATCGGCCCGCAGCGACGCCTGTATCGCGTCGCGCGCCGCCGTGTCCGCCAGCAGGATCGCGTAGACCGCCCAGGCGCTGGCGCTGTCCGGCACCCGCGCCGGGGTGGTCACGCGGTGGCCCAGCGCCGCGTCGTAGATGCGCGCGATGCGCTCGCGCGCGGCCAGCTCTTCCTCGAACACGTCCAGCTTGGCCAGCAGCACCGCCGCCTGCAGCGTGTCCAGCCGGCCGTTCATGCCCGTGCGCAACACCTCGTAGCGGGTCGTGCCCTCCCCGTGCGTGCGCAGGCTGCGATACAGCGCCGCCCGCTCGGCAGAGTCCGTCAGCAGCGCGCCGCCGTCGCCGTAGCCGCCCAGCGGCTTGCTTGGGAAGAAGCTGATCGCGGTGGCGTCCGCCTCGCGGCCCAGCTTGCGGCCGGCCAGGCTGGCGCCGAAGCTCTGCGCGCAGTCGTCCAGCAGGAACAGGCCGTGCTCTTCGGCCACCGCGCGCAGCTCCTGCCAGGGCGCCGGCTGGCCGAACAGATCCACCCCTATCACCGCCCGCGGCCGCAGCACGCCCTCGGCACGCACCGACGCGATACGCCGGCGCAAATCAGCCACGTCAATCTGGAAGGTGCGCGGGTCCACGTCCACGAACACCGGCGTGGCGCCCAGCACCAGCGGCACCTCGGCGGTGGCGGTGTAGGTGAACGCCGGCAGGAACACGGCGTGGCCGCGGCCGATGCCCTCGGCCATCATTGCGATCTGCAACGCGTCCGTGCCGGAGCTGACGCCTACGCAATGCGCCGCACCGGCGTAGGCGGCCAGGCGCTGTTCCAGTTCGGTGACTTCCGGGCCTAGCACGAACTGGCAGTGGGCCAGCACGGCTTCCAGGCGGGCGCGCAGGGCGGGCTCAATGCGGCGTTGCTGGGCCTTCAGGTCCAGGAAGGTTACGGGGTCTTGCATGGGGCATCCGAAGAAGAAGGCGGTTCTATGCGTGACAGCGACTTCTAGTCTCAAGGCGGGACATCAAATTCACGACCTGTTTCACAGACCCGCACATTATGACTACATCTTGACGTCATCCCTGACATCATTAGGCCCAAGATCAGAGGGCGCACTGCCACGAAATTCTTTCTTCTTAGTCTTGGCGTCTTTGTACATTAGCACTATCGCTAATGATACTAGAGGCACTGTAAGTATCAGTTCGTAGATCAACGTCGCATTTGGACCCATACGGCGCATCAAAATGTATAGCGCGAAAAAGCCAGCCCCCGTTAGTGCGCCTCGTGCCGAAGATGATTTCTTCATGCCCAAGAGTGACTCCTTCTTGAAAAAAAGACCGAAACTCTTGCTCCGCTGTTGCGGATTCATTGCACGCGAAGCGCCTTGTCCCTCTAAGTGGACGTGATGGCAATGCAGGTCGGCGACAGCGGAGCAAAAGTTTTTTGGTTCTTTTTTTTCAAAAAAGAACTGCTTCCTTTTCTCTGGTCAGCTCAGGTACCAGCGCAACCACAGCAGCCAGAGCCGCTTTTTCCTGCCCCGCATGGCAGAACCCCGCCATCGCGTCGATCGCCGCACCTACCGCGGCCGCGTCCGACGTGCGGGGTGAGGCCATCAGCAGCCCCGGGTGCCCGGTCGGCACCGGCGGCTCGCGGCCGTGGAACAGTTCCTCGAACAGTTTTTCGCCTGGGCGCAGGCCGGTATAGGTGATCGCCACGTCCTGTTCCGGCCGCAGCCCGGCCAGGCGGATCATCTGGCGGGCCAGGTCCACGATTCGCACCGGCGCGCCCATGTCCAGCACGAAGATGCCGCCTTCAGGGGTGGCGCCGTCTTCCATGCCGGCGACGCAGGCTTGCAGCACCAGGCTGACCGCCTCGCGCACCGTCATGAAGTAGCGCTGCATGTCCGGGTGGGTGACGGTGAGTGGGCCGCCGCGTTCCAGTTGGCGGCGGAACAGCGGCACCACGCTGCCTGTACTGCCGAGCACGTTGCCGAAGCGTACGGTGACGCAGCGCAGGCCGTGGCCGGTCTGGCGCGCGGCGATGTCTATCGCCTGGCAATACATCTCGGCCACGCGCTTGCTGGCGCCCATCAGGCTGGTGGGGTTCACCGCCTTGTCCGTGCTGATCAGCACCATTGCCTCGGCGCCACAGGCGGCGGCGGCGTCCGCCACGATGCGGGTGCCGGCGGCGTTGGTCAGCAGGCCTTCCAGCGGGTTGGCTTCCACCATGGGCACGTGCTTCAGGGCTGCGGCGTGGAACACCAAGGCGGGTGCGGCCTCGGCGAACACGGCGGCGATGCGCGTGCGGTCGCGTATGTCGGCGATCACCGGGCGGCGCGGCACGTCTGGGTACAGCTCGCCCAGCTCCACGTCGATCTGCCACAGCGCGTATTCGCTCTGGTCCAGCAGCACGAGGCAGGCGGGGTTCAGGCCAGCGAGCTGGCGGGCCAGTTCGCTGCCTATGCTGCCGCCGGCGCCGGTGACCAGCACGCAGCGGTTGGCCACCAGGCGCGCCATGCCCGGCAGGTCCAGGCGGACCTGCGGACGGTTCAGCAGGTCTTCGATGGCCACGGGGCGCAGCTCTATGCGCTCGGCCGCGGTGAGCGCGGTGGGCCGGGGGGCGCGGCGGACCGGGATGGCGGCTGCTTCGGCCGCTGCTATCAGCTCCGCGAGCGGGGCGCCCAGGAACTCGGGCTCGGTGATGACCAGGAGGGAGGGGGGCGGGCTGAGCCGGGCGAGTATGTCCGGCGCCTGCGCGGCCGTGCCCAGGATGGGCAGGTTGTGCATGCGCCGTCCGGTCTGGCGGTCCACCAGGGCCAGCAGGCCCACCACGCGCAGTTCGGTGACGGGGTCGGCGGCGGCCGCGCGTATGAAGGCGTCCGCCGCGTCGCCGGCGCCCACGAGGATCACCCGCTGCAGAACCGCGTCGTCCGTGGCGCGGCGGGGCCGGCCGCGATACAGCCGGTAGCCCAGCCGCGGGACGCCCAGCAGCACCATCAGCGTGAGTGCGTGCACAATGGGGAAGGTGAGCGTGGGCAGACGAAAGCCGGTGACCACCAGCAGCAGGGCGAACAGCGCGGAGCTGGCGATGCTGCCGCCCATCACGCCGATCAGGTCCGCCAGGCCGGAGAAGCGCCAGTATTGCTGGGACAGCCGGAACGGCAGGCCGCCGAGCAGCAGGGTGATGCCGCCGCCGGCCAGGAACCAGAGCGGGTGCAGCAGGCCGCCTTGCGGGTCCGCGATCCAGCGGGCGAGGGGTGCGGCGGCGGCGGCCAGCGCGCCGTCTAGGGCGACGTTGACCAGTATGCGGTTTACGGAACGCTGGGAGGGTTTCACGGGGGGTCGTATAGGG
>CAHJWU010000143.1 GCA_903643085.1 Rhodospirillales bacterium | reverse complement strand
GGCGGGCGCTGATGCGCGCCGCCTGGCGCCGTGCGACGTTCCCGCGCTGGCGGCGCTGCCCGCCGGCTTCCTGGCGCGGCCGATCGTCTGCGTGCACCCGGGCGTGGGCAACGTGGTGCGCCAGTGGCCGCCGGCCAACTATGCCGCGCTGATCGACCTGCTGGCGGGGGCGGGGCTGCACGTGGTGCTGATAGGCGCGCCGGAAGAGGCCGCCATCGCCGAGGACGTACTGCGCCGCGTGGCCAGCCAGGGCGCGGTGGAATCGCTGGTCGGCCGGGTGAAGCTCGCGCAGTTGCCGCAGGTGATGCGCGCCTGCGCGCTGTTCGTGGGCAACAACAGCGGTCCGCAGCATCTGGCCGCGTCGCTCGGCCTGCCTGCGATAGGCATACACTCCGGCGTGGTGGACGCCACCGAGTGGGCGCCGCTCGGTGCACAGGCGGCGGCGATACGCAGGAGGATGATCTGCGGGCCTTGCTACCTGGAGTTTGCCTCAGATTGCCCGCGCAACCTGGCTTGCCTGACCGGGTTGCGGCCGAGCGATGTTTTCGCGGCGTGCAAGACTATGCTCGGGCATTACGAGTAGGCTGCAAGGAAGCGACGCCGTCTTCCCAGCAGAAAAGAAGCAGAACACGTCTTCTTGTGTCACTGGCATGACGGCTTGCGCAGGTTTTGCCAGTCGGCGCTTCGGCAGGACCTGCGCGGGTGGCGTGCAGCCGCGGGAGTTGGGCGTTTGTACTGAAAGGACCGCTCGCCTGTTCTTGGGCCCGGGCCTCCATGACGGTCGCGCAATCTGCCTCTCCGAATTGTGCACTGCAAAACTGCTGGCCCCCGACCGTTGCAAGTGTTAATTGATCGGGACGCGCGGAATTGGAGACAGCAGTGACCTCACCCATGGTCAGCACCGAACTGGAACCACGCGGCGGCGCGCTGTACAGCGGTTTCGTCGACGTGATCGACAGCCAGAAGGGCGCGCGCGGCTGGGCGCTGAACCACGTGGACCCGCTCGATCCCATACGCCTGGTGCTCTGCGCCGGCGAACAGGCCGTCGCCGAAACGCTGGCAAACGGCCATCGCTCCGACATCATTTCCGCCAAACTCGGGCGCGCGGTTCCGGCCGGCTTCGCTTTCGAGGCCGAAACGATGCAGATACTGTCCACGTTCATGGACGATCCGAACGAGCCGATCACCATCCGGATCGCCGAGACGGGGCACCTGCTGGCCAGCTCCGGACGGGCGCCCACCGTGGGCGAGATCGTGGCGCAACTGCGCCTGCAAGCGGCTCCTGAACCGCGCGACAGCGTCGCCGATTTCGAGTTCCTGCTTGACGAGCTGCGCGCCAGCGGGGCCACGCTCGCCGAAGGCCAGCTGCGCGCGCAGCCGGAAAACCTGCAAGGCTACATCGAGACCCTGGCCGCCGACACCTCCGGCCACGTCTGGTTCATCGGCTGGATGAAGCGCGGGCACGTGCAGGAGTTCAGCGCGGTTGTCGTGGAGCGGCGCAAATATCCCGCCGCCGTGGCGGTGATGTGCTACGAGCGGGACGACCTGCCGGCCGATTTCTGCGGCGTGGTGGGCCTGATCTCTTCTCCCTGGCGGCCCAGCTCGGCGACCGCCGAGCTGCACCTCTTCTTCGGCCTGGGCGGACGCTTCCACCTGCGCGCCCATGCGCCGCTGCGCGTCATCACCTCGGGCGAGCTGGTGGGCGAGTACGAGGCGGTGCGCGAGCGCTGCTTCGGCGAGGGCAGGACGGTCGTGCTGCAGCGCATGCTCACGACGGTCGAGAACTGGCTGCCGACGCGCGTCGCCGCGCAGTGGTTCGCGACCGAGTGCTCCATCGGCAGCATCCTGCTCGTCCCCGGCCTGGGTTGCCTCGTGGAGGGCTGGGTGATGAGCCCGATGAAGCGCATCGAGAGCCTGCGCCTGCGCGTGGGCGCCTCCGTGATGTCGGCGGATCCTGAAAGCCTGTACTGGAAGCCGCGTCCCGATCTGCTCGCCACCTTTCCGGGCAGCGAACGCATGGTGGAGCGGGCCGGCTTCGTCGGCCTGTTCTCCGGCGATGCGGAACCGGAGGATTTCGCCGACCCCGTGCTCAAGGTGATCTTCCAGGGCGGCAGCTCGGCCAACTGGCCGATCGCCGCCACCGCGTTCCGCCGGCTCGGCCATTCCGCGCGCGTGGAGGACGCGCTGCCGTTCTTTCCTGCCTTGCAGGACGAGCTGTTCTTCCCGCGCTTCGCCGAGGCCGCGATACGCGCCGAGCGTGCTGCGATGAACCCGCCGGTGGTGCTCAGCGTCACCCGCAGCCGGCGCGTCATGGTTTTCGTGCTGCCGGAAGACCGCTGCGACCTGTTCCTGCTGTTCGAGGAGCTGACCCAGCAATGCAGGATCGCCGGCGGCATCGAGTCGGTGGCCTTCGTCGCCGCATCCAGGTCCAACCGGTCAGACGCGCTCTGGCTGTTCCGCGAGTTCCAGGTGGGACCTGGCGCCACGCACGGCATCGCCTGCAGCCTGCTGGTGATCGAGGATACGGCGCAGGCGTTCGCCTTGCTGCCGGACGTGCTGCGCGAACTCGGCGCCAACCGCTTCTTCTTCGCCGGCGCCGGCGTGTTCCTGCGCGAGGCCGGCTGGGCGCGCGCCAGGCAGGCGCTGACCCAGGGCTCCATCGACCTCGTCTTCTTCGGCGTCGAAGCGGCGGTGTACGAGGAGCAGGACCTGACCGAGGCGGGGGTCACCGCGCGCTGCTTCGCCTGGTCCACCGGCCCGTTCATGCGCTGGACGATGAACGCGCCGTCTTTCATGGGCGGCTTCTACCGCGACAACGGCCTGTTCCAGTCCCGCCTGGCCCCGATCGTGCACCAGGGAACGGCCAGCACCACGCGCACGCTGCTGTCCACGCGCGTGCAGGAGGCCGTCAACAGCACCGTCTATGCGCTGTCCGGCCAGAACCGGGGTTTGCCGCAGGCGCGCAAGGCCGCGACGCCCGCCTCGCTGGCCGAGGGCACGTCCCAGCTCCAGCAGGCCGTCGCCTGATGCCGGAGAGCATGGCCGCCCCGCCGCCAGGGGCAGCGACGCCGGAGCCCGGCGCGCCAGGTTCCAATGCGCCAGGTCTCAATGGGGCAGGCCCTGATACGGCAGGGCTCGGCGCGGCCGCTTCCGACGCGGCGGGTCCTATCGCGATCGTCGCCCACACTCACCCGTCGGTCAGCAAGGGAGGCGCCGAGATCGCCGCCTACGTGCTCTACGAGGGCCTGCGCATGGCCGGCGCGGACGCCATCTTCATCGCCATCTGCCCGTCCTCGGACCGCAGCCGCCTGCTGCTCGGGTCCGATCGCGAGTTCGTCATAATCAGCGACCAGAACCGCTACGATCCGTTCTACCACCTCTCCGGAAGCGACGTCTGGCGGCAGCTCAAATCGATCCTGTTGCGCCACAACGTGCGGCTGGTGAATTTCCACCACATATTGCAGGTCGGCATCAACACGCTCCGCGCGCTGCAGGCGGAGACCGCCATCCCGTTCACGGTTACCCTGCACGACTACCGCGCCATCTGCGCCCATCACGGCCAGATGGTCACCCGCCCCGCCAGGCGGCTGTGCTATGCCGCCTCTCCGGCCGCCTGCGCGACATGCTATCCCGAGCACAGCCGCCAGCAGTTCAGCACGCGCCGGCAGATCATCCAGTCCGCCCTGATGCAAGCCGCGGGCTTCATCGCGCCGAGCCACTTCCTGGCCGAGCGCATGATCGAATGGGGCCTGCCGCGTGAGCGGTTCGTGGTCATCGAGAATGGTGTCCGCCTCTCGGGCAAACCGGACGAGCGGGCGAGGCCCGCCTTCGGTGCGCCAGGAGCCGCGGCAGGCGCCGGCCTGGCGGACAGCCGGCCCTGGACGTTCGGCTTCTTCGGCCAGATCGCGCCCTTCAAAGGCGCCGACATACTGCTCGACACGATGGATCTGCTGGCCAAGCAGCCGGACATCGCACAGAAACTGCGCCTGCGCTTTCACGGCAGCATCGCCGGCCAGGACCCCGCTTTCGTCACCCGCTTTAACGCGCTGATCGGCAAAAACAGTTTTGCGAGCTTCGCCGGGCCGTACGACAACGCGGACGTGCGCAAGCTGATGCTGGCCTGCGACTACGTGATCACCGCAAGCGACTGGTGGGAGAACTCGCCCGTCGTCATCCAGGAAGCCTTCGCCGCGGGCCGGCCGGTGATCTGCACCGGGATAGGCGGGATGGCGGAGAAGGTGCCCAACCGTCGCGCGGGCCTGCATTTCCGCTCGGGCGATCCCACCGACCTGGCGCGCGCCATGGGCGAGGCCGCCGATGACGTGCTGTATCAGGCGTTGTGCTCCGGCCTGCCGCAGGTGAGCGACCAGGCCGCCATGGCGCGCGATTACCTGGCAAGCTTCGACCGCCTGGTGAAATCCGCCGGCGCGCCGGAGGCGGCGAGGCAGCCGCGTCGCCGGGTACGCGCGTCCGTGTGAGCGTCGCGCAAGGCAGGCAGGATGTCTGCTGCGTACGCGGTGTCAGTTGCCTGGACGCTGGCAGGAGCACGCGGCTGTTGCGGAGGGGTGGGAGGCGAGAGTTTTCAGTCCTGTTTTCAACAAAGGATTGCTGCCTGCCTTTCCGCATCCGGTCACACGACGCGCGTTTGTGGTTTGGAAAAATCACGTGACGAGCTTGCATTACCACGGCCGATCGTTCACGTTTGGTCTGCGGAAATCAAGGTGCGCCCGTGGTAATTAACGCCAGAACTATGTGGTTGTCGGCCGCGGCCCTGCTCTGCCTGTTTCCGACCGGCGTCTGGGGCAAGGACCGGACCGTGCGCATCGGCTACCAGAAATACGGCACGCTGGTTGTCGAAAAGGCGCGCGGCACGCTGGAGCGCCGGCTGGCGCCGATGCACGTGCACGTCACCTGGACCGAGTTCCTGGGCGGCCCGGCTCTGCTGGAGGCGATGGGCGCGGACAGCATCGATTTCGGCATAACCGGCGACGCGCCGCCGATTTTCGCGCAGGCGGCCGGCGTGCCTCTGGTCTACGTGGCGGTGGAGCCGCCCAGCCCGCATGGCGAGGCGGTGATCGTACCGGCGGACAGTCCCATACGCAGCGTGGCCGATCTGCGCGGCAAGCGCATCGCCCTGAACAAGGGCTCGAACGTGCACAATCTGCTTGTCCGGGTGCTGCAATCGGGCGGCCTGACGCCGGCCGACGTATCATCGGTGTTCCTGAAGCCCTCCGATGCACGGCCGGCATTCGAGAACGGCAGCGTGGACGCCTGGGTGATCTGGGATCCCTACCTTGCCGCCGCCGAGACCGCGCTGAAGACCAGGCAGGTCTCGGACGGCGTGGCCGCCGGCAGGACGATCGACGAAAACCGCGAGTTCTTCCTGGCGACGCGGGATTTCGCCGGCACCAGCCCCGACGTGCTGCACGCCATCATCGCCGACCTGACGCAGACGGAAGCCTACGCCGCCGCGCACCGTGACGAGGTGAGCCAGATGCTGGCGCCGGCGATGGGCATGGACCCCGCGGCGGTGAAGCGCGCGCTGGACCGGCTGTCTTTCGGCGTGCAGCCGATCGACGACAGGGTGATGGCCGGGCAGCAGAACATTGCGGACCTGTTCGCGCGGCTGAACCTGATACCTATGCGGATCGATTTGAAGGAAGCCAGGTTGGGCAAGGGTAGTTAGGCAAGGCCTTCTCTGAAGAAAAGAAGCAAAAGACTTTTGTCCGGCTGTCGCGGTTTTATCCGGTGCGATGCCGACGGGCAACGATGGATTTTGGTTCCCCTCGAAAGACACCGGCCTGCTTTTTTAAGGAGATTTCCGATGCGGCTCCTCTGGTTCCTCCCCACGCATGGCGACGGCCGCCACCTCGCAAGCGCCACGGGCGGCCGTGCGCTCACCTTCGACTATCTGCGCCAGGTGGCCCAGGCCGCCGACCAGCTCGGCTACTGGGGGATGCTGCTGCCTACGGGCCGCTCCTGCGAGGATAGCTGGGTTGTCGGCTCCGCCCTGGCGCCGGCCACCAGGCAGTTGCGCTTCCTGATCGCGCTGCGTCCCGGCATCATGTCGCCCATCGTCGGCGCCCGCATGGCCGCGGCACTGGACCGCGCGACCGACGGCCGCCTGCTGATCAACGTGGTGACAGGCGGCGACCCGGTTGAGCTGAAGGGCGACGGGCAGTGGCTTTCGCACGACGAGCGCTACGTGCTGACGGCGGAGTTCCTCGAGGTGTGGCGCCGCGTGATGGCCGGCGAGGCGGTCAACTTTCACGGCCGCCACATCCATGTGGAGGACGCCCGGCTGGCGTTTCCGCCGGTGCAGTCTCCTTACCCGCCATTGTGGTTCGGCGGCTCCTCGCCGGCGGGCATAGACGTGGCGGCGGAGCATTGCGACGTCTATCTCACCTGGGGCGAGCCGCCGGCCGACGTTGCGGCCAAGATCGCCACGGCGCGTGCGGCGGCGGAGAAGCGCGGGCGCGCCTTCACGTTCGGCCTGCGCCTGCACATCGTGGTGCGCGAGACGCGGGCGGCGGCATGGGAGGCGGCGAACGACCTGATACGCTACGTGGACGACCGTGTGATAGCAGACGCGCAGAAGGTGTTCGCGCGTTACGACAGCGTGGGCCAGCAGCGCATGGCGGCGCTGCACGGCGGCAACAAGGACAGGCTGGAGATCAGCCCCGATCTTTGGGCGGGCGTGGGCCTGGTGCGCGGCGGCGCCGGCACGGCGCTGGTGGGCGACGCCGACACGGTGGCCGCCAGGCTGCTGGAGTATCGCGCGCTCGGCGTGGACAGCTTCATCCTGTCCGGCTACCCGCATCTGGAAGAAGCCTACCGGGTGGCCGAGCTGCTGTTTCCCCGCCTGCCGCTAAGCCACGGCAAGACAGGCGCGCAGCCGGGCGTGGCGCTGAACGGCCCGTTCGGCGAGATAATAGCCAACGAGCGGGCGCCCGTACTTGCGGCGGCATCGTGAAGGCAGGCGCTTTCTCTTCCGAAAAACAAAAACCAAGTGACTCCGCCGTCGCCGACTCGCCGAAGACTCGCGCGACAGCGGAGCAAAAGTTTTTTGTTTCTTTTTTTCAAAAAAGAAATGCTTCCTTCCTCGTGCCATGGCTAGTCCCCCTGCTGCTGCTGGCATTGTGGGAAATACTGACGATTTCAGGCCTGGTACCCGCGCGCAAACTGCCGGCGCCGCACGCCGTGTTCCTGGCCGGCTGGCGCCTGCTGCGCTCGGGCGAGTTGCCGCAGGACGCGGCCGTCTCCGCGTTGCGCGCGGCCACGGGTTTCCTGATCGGCGGCTCGCTGGGCTTCGTGTTCGGCCTGGCCGCGGGCATCAGCCGCCTGGCGGAAGACCTGTTCGACGGCACGCTGCAGATGCTGCGCATGGTGCCGCATCTGGCGTTGATCCCGCTGATCATCGTCTGGTTCGGCATCGGCGAGAGCGCGAAGGTGTTTCTCGTGGCGGTCGGCGTGTTCTTCCCGATCTACTACAACACCTATCACGGCATACGCACGATTGATTCCGGCCTGCTGGAGATGGCGCGCGTGCAGGGTCTGCGTGGCCCGGCGCTGTTTACGCAGGTGATCTTTCCCGGCGCGCTGCCGAGCATATTGGTGGGCGTGCGTTACGCGCTGGGCATCATGTGGCTGACGCTGATCGTGGCGGAGACCATCGCGGGCAATTCCGGCATCGGCTTCATGACGATGAACGCGCGCGAGTTCATGCAGACGGACATCGTGGTGCTGGGCATCCTGCTCTACGCGGTGCTCGGCAAGCTGATCGACAGTCTCGCGCGCGGGATCGAGAGGGGGGCGCTCGCATGGCATCCGTCGTTCAGCCGGGCTTGAACTTTTTGCGCCAGAACGTCCTGCGCCAGAACGTCCTGGGCAAGAGTTGGGCGCGCGAGGCGGTGTCCGGCACGGCGCCGCTGATGCGCAGCCGGGCGGCGCAGAGCGGCCTGCCGGTGCTGCTGTCCGGCGTGTCGCGCAGCTTCGGCGGCCGCGGCGTGCTGCGCCAGGTGGATCTGGCGATCGAGCCAGGGTCGTTCGTGGCGATCGTCGGCCGCAGCGGCTCGGGCAAGAGCACGCTGCTTCGCCTGCTGGCCGGGCTGGACCGGCCCGATGCCGGTTCGG
>CAHJWU010000142.1 GCA_903643085.1 Rhodospirillales bacterium | reverse complement strand
GGCCGTGCCGTCGGGCGAGGCGTCCGCCGCGCTGACCAAGTTCAACTACGGTTCCGCGGAGGGCTCGGACATCGCCCTGCAGGCAAGCCCCGGCCCGGCCTTGTCCATCCATGACTTCCACATCAGGCAGGGAACGCCCGACAGTGCAGGACTCTCCGAAGCAGAGGGGACGCTGACCGGGATGACGCTGGGCGTCGGCGACATGCCTATCTCGCCCTCCACTGCCGCCAGCATCGCCGCGTTCGGCATGAACGCGATCACCATGGACATCTCCGCCTCGCGCACCGGCCATGCGGACGGCTCGACCGGCTTCCGCGACGACCTGACCCTGCACGACCTCGGCGTGTTGCACCTGAGCGGCAGCCTATCCGGCTACGTGCAGCCCACAGGGCCGTCCGCCTCGCCCGCCGACGCCCTGGCCGCGCTGATGGGCGTGACCATCCAGAACGCCACCCTCGTGTGGGACGACCGCAGCCTGACCGGCCGCGTCTTCAAGGTGGTCGCCGACGAATCGCACACCACGCCGGCGCTGGTGCGCGCGCAGCTGGCGATACCGCTCGTGGCGCTGGGCGTGCTGCTGCCGGAGCAGCCCGATGCCGCCGACCAGCTCACGCATTTCCTGGACAACCCGCACCAGCTGACGGTTACGATGAACCCGCCGCAGAAGGTGACGCTCGGCCAGGTGGCGCAGGCGCCGGCGACGCAGCAGGCGCAG
This sequence comes from Rhodospirillales bacterium, assembly GCA_903643085.1. Lineage (GTDB taxonomy): Bacteria > Pseudomonadota > Alphaproteobacteria > Acetobacterales > Acetobacteraceae > BOG-908. The sequence continues at coordinate 7,422 of CAHJWU010000142.1, read as the reverse complement.
CTGCTTGGTGTGCATGTCAGTTCGCGGTGAGCGGGCCACGCAGGAAGCAAGCAGTCCTTTTTTGAAAAGGACCAGAAAACTCGTACGTCCCCCGCATCTGCGGCGTCCGGGCGCTTGCGGATGATGCGAGGCAGCGCAGCCTGCGCAGGATCAAAGTTTTTTGCTTCTTTTTTGCAAAAAAGAAGGCCTGTCTTACTTGTCCAAGCATCAACCGCAAGGCGGCCGGTAAGACAGCCGGCAGAGGCCGCAAAGCTTTTTTCAAAACAGCCTGGCCGGCTCGCCCGACCGTGCGTTTGACAGGCCAAACCCGCGCCCCTTATCTGCGTGAACAAAACGCCACCTATCCAGAGAGACACAGATGAAGCTGCTCGTCCCCGTGAAGCGGGTCGTCGACTACAACGTCAAGGTGCGGGTGAAGTCCGACCAGAGCGGCGTGGAACTCACCGGCGTGAAGATGGCGATGAACCCGTTCGACGAGATCGCCATCGAGGAGGCGGTCCGGTTGAAGGAGCGCGGCATCGCCACCGAGATCGTGGCCATCTCCATAGGCGTGGCCGCCTGCCAGGAGACGCTGCGCACCGCCCTGGCGATGGGTGCGGACCGCGGCATACTGGTGGAGACGGACGCGGCACCGGAGCCGCTGGCGGTTGCCAAGATGCTGCGCGCGATCGCCGACCGCGAACAGCCGCGGCTCATCATCCTGGGCAAGCAGGCGATCGACGACGACATGAACGCCACCGGCCAGATGCTGGCCGCCCTGCTCGGCTGGCCGCAGGGCACGTTCGCCAGCAAGGTGACGATCGAGGGCGACACCGCGACCGTGACGCGCGAAGTGGATGGCGGGCTGGAGACGGTGGCGCTGAGCCTGCCGGCGATCGTTACGGCGGATCTGCGGCTGAACGAGCCGCGCTACGCGTCGCTGCCCAACATCATGAAGGCGCGCAAGAAGCCGATCGAGACGATGAAGCCGGCCGATCTGGGCGTGGACCCGGCGCCCAGGCTGACCACGCTGAAGGTGGTGGAGCCGGCCAAGCGCGTGGCCGGCAAGAAGGTGGGGTCGGTGGCGGAGCTGGTGGAAAAGCTGCGCGGCGAGGCCAAGGTCATCTGAGCCGGCAGTCCTTTCACGAAAAGGACCGGGGAGTTTTGCTCCCGGTCATGCGCAAGCTCTCGCATGACCGGCAAACGTTTCAGCCCGCGCCGCCAGGGCCCAGACGATTGCGTCTTCTCTTCAAGGAAGACGGCCTTATTTCTCTCGTCACCTCCAGACGGAAAGTAAACCAATGAGCGTCCTGGTCCTGATAGATCACGAACACGGCCTGCTGAAGCAGCCCTCCCGCAGCGCCGTCGCCGCCGCCACCAAACTGGGCGACGTGCACGCGCTCGTGGTGGGCCAGAGCGTGGGCCCGGCCGCCGAAGCCGCCGCCAGACTTCCGGGCGTGAGCAAGGTGCTGAAGGCAGACGCCGCCGGCTACGAGCACGCGCTGGCCGAACCGCTCGCAGCACTGCTTGTGGCGCTCGCCCCTGGCTACACGCATCTGCTGTCGGCCTCCACCGCCACGGGCAAGAACGTGATGCCGCGCGTGGCCGCCCTGCTGGACGTGCAGCCGATCAGCGACATCGCCGGCGTGGAGGATGCCGACACCTTCGTGCGCCCGATCTACGCGGGCAACGCGATGGCCACCGTGCGCTCGTCCGACAAGATCAAGGTGATCACCGTGCGGGCGGCGAGCTTCGATCCGGTGGCGGCCGAGGGCGGCAGTGCCACGATCGAGGACGCGGCGGACGCGGGCAACACGGGTTCCTCGCGCTTCGTCAGCGCCGAGCTGTCCAAGAGCGAGCGGCCGGAGCTGACGGCGGCGCGCGTGGTGATCTCCGGCGGCCGCGGCATGCAGAACGGCGAGAACTTCCATTTGCTCGATCCAATTGCGGACAGGCTGGGTGCGGCCGTCGGCGCCTCGCGCGCCGCGGTGGATGCCGGCTACGTGCCGAACGACTACCAGGTGGGCCAGACCGGCAAGATCGTGGCGCCCGAGCTCTACATGGCGATCGGCATTTCCGGCGCCATCCAGCATCTGGCCGGCATGAAGGACAGCAAGGTCATCGTCGCCATAAACAAGGACGAGGACGCGCCGATTTTCCAGGTGGCCGATTACGGTCTGGTTGCCGATCTGTTCACCGCGCTGCCGGACCTGAAGGCCGAGCTCGAGCGGGCGTGACCAGGCGCACGATCGGCGTGCCGGGCGAAGCGCCAGGCCGCCGAAGGCGATAACGCCCGGCGCCCGCCAGGCGGCGATCATCGGCGGGTGATGCCCGCCTTTTCGCTGACGCTTGGGCAAGCGAGGCAAGGCCTTCTTTTTTGAAAAAAAAGAAGCAAAAAACTTTTGCTCCTGCGCGGTTCCGCCGCTTCTGTGCGTCCGGAACACCCAACTCCGGACACAAGATGCGCAAAGCCTTTGTCGCCCTGTTACTTCTGGTAGCTGGCCCCGCCCGCGCAGACCCGGCACTTTGGATGGCGCACGGGGCCAACGCCACCGTTTATCTGTTCGGCACGGTGCACATACTGCCGGCAGGCGAGCATTGGTTGGACGCCTCCATCCAGAAGGCGCTGGACGCGTCCAGCGAGATCTGGACCGAGGCGGACATCAGCGACCTCTCCGGCAGCCTGAACGCCATACGCCATTACGGCATGGGTGCGGCGCAAAGTACCGGGCAGCTGCTGCCCGCAGCCTACCGCGCGCGCTACGAGAAGCTGGCGGCATCCTCCGGCATGCCGGCCGCCTTTCTGGCGCAGGCGCGGCCCTGGCTCATGGAGGTTTTGCTGATGGGCGCGTTGCTGAAGCAGGCCGGCCCGGTGTCCCCCGGGGCGGAAGGCACCCTGCTGGCCTATGCTCACGCCCACCACAAATCCACGCCCACCTTCGAGACGGTGGACCAGCAATTCGCGCTCATGGCCGACTTGCCGCAGGCGACGCAGCTCGTTTCGCTGGAACAGCAGATCGACGAATCCAGCGAGGCCGGCCCACAGTTTCACAGCCTGGTGGCCGCCTGGCTTGCGGGCGACGAGGCGGCGCTGGACAGCCAGGTCAACAAGACAATACGGGACCGCAGCGAGGAGACCTGGAACGAGCTGATCGTGCGCCGCAACGAGCGCTTTTCGCAGCGTATCGCGGAGCGTCTGTCAGGCTCAGGGGTGGCGTTCGTGGCTGTGGGCGTGGCGCATCTGTGCGGGTCCGTGGGGGTGCCGCAGTTGTTGCGCAACCAGGGGTTCGCGGTGGAGCGGGTTAGGTAAGCAAGGCCTTCTCGTAAAGAAAAAGCAGAAAACTCCTAGTTTCCCGCCTGTACTGCGGCCCACCTGATCCTGCCGGCACGCACGATGGCGGAACCGGGCCGTGGTGCGGGCGAGAAAGCAAAATCTGCTGCTTTTTGATTCACCGGCAAGCTGACCAGGCGGAAGTGTGTCACGCAGGCGGCGTTCGCGCCGGTGCGTCGGCTGCTCCACAAGGCGCAGTCGGCGGAGTTGGTGGCTCGCTCTGGCCGCCCTGGGCGCGCGCGGGCGGCGGCTGCCCGGACGCGCGGAAACAGCTTGCCATCCTCGCACGCCTGCCTCTACCCCACCGCCATGCCCCACTCCCCCGAAGCCTTGCGCCGCGCCACCGAGCAGGCCGCCATACTGGCTCAGGCGCTGCCTTTCCTGCGCCGCTACGCCGGCGCCACCATCGTGGTGAAATACGGCGGCCACGCGATGGGCGACCCGGCGCTCGCCAGCGAGTTCGGCCGAGACATCGCGCTGCTCAAGCAGGTGGGCGTGAACCCCGTGGTGGTGCATGGCGGCGGGCCGCAGATCAACGCCATGCTGCAGCGGCTCGCCATCAAGAGCGAGTTCATCGACGGCCTGCGCGTGACCGACGCCGCCATGGTGGAGGTGGTGGAAATGGTGCTGGCCGGCACGGTGAACAAACACGTCACCGAGCTGATCAACCGCGCGGGCGCCCTGGCGGTTGGCATATCCGGCAAGGATGGCGGACTGATACGCGCGCGCAAGATGACTCGTACTGTGGTGGACCCCGACAGCCACATCGAGCACGTGCTGGATCTGGGCTTCGTGGGCGAGCCGGAGCATGTGGACGTGCGCGTGATACACGCCCTGACCGGCTCCGGCCTGATACCCGTGGTGGCGCCGGTGGGCTACGGCTCGGACGGGCTGACCTACAACATCAACGCGGACGACGCGGCGGGTGCGATCGCCGGCGCGCTGCACGCGACGCGGCTGCTCATGCTGACGGACGTGCCAGGCGTGCTGGACGCGCAAGGCAGGCTGGTCGCCGAGATGAGCGTGGCCGAGACGCGCGCGCTGATCGTGGACGGCACGATACACGGGGGCATGATCCCGAAAGTGGAGAACTGCTTCGAGGCTCTGGAAGCCGGGGCAAAAGGTTGCGTCATCCTGGACGGGCGGATACCGCACGCGGTGCTGCTGGAGCTGTTTACCGAGGCCGGGCCTGGAACTTTGATTTATCGCTAGGCTACGGCAAGCAGGAAAGACACGCCAGCAGCCGACGCGAGGACGCGAAGCCGTTGACTGTTGACCACGATCACACCACGATCGCCATCGTATCGAACGCCACCTCGAACCCCGCCGCCTCCACGCTCTGACGCTCGGCCGAGCCCGCCAGCAGCAACGGGTTGCTGTTGTTTATGTGGAAGTAGATGCGCCGCCCGCCGACCGGCGCCAGCGCTTCCATCGAGCCGCCTGGCCCGGATACCGGAACGTGCCCCATGCGACGGCCCGTCTTGTGGCCCAGACCGGCCACGATCATCTCGTCGTCGGTGAACAGCGTGCCGTCGAAGAACAGCACGTCGGCGCCGGCCAGGCGTTCCAGCACTGCCTCGGTGATCTGCGCGCAGGCCGGCGCCAGCACCACGCTGCGGCCGTCCGCTTCCAGACGCGCGGCGTAGGTGCTGGCGGCTTGCGCCACGGCGGCGCCGCGGTCTTCCTGGTAGAGCGGCACCTTTCCCGGCATTTCCAGCAGCGTCAGGCGCAGGCCCATGCCGGTATCGACCGGCTTGCCGGGCACCACGGCCACGCGCTCCACCAGCGCGGGATCCAGCGAGGCAAAGATCGGGTTTTCCGCCATGACGCGAAGGATCGGCGCCGGCGCCCACACGCGCAGGCGCTGCTGCTCGCGCAGGACCAGCAACCCGGCCATGCCGTCCACGTCCGCGCTGACCAGCACCACGCCGGCCACGGGCGAGTCGCGCGCCCCGCGCGGCGCCATCGCCGGGTTCGACAGTATCTGCTGGCGCAGGTCGGGCGAGGCGCCCACCACCAGCCAGCGCTCCTCATCGGCGGTGACCGCCACGGCCACCTGCGTGCAGGGCCGTGCCCGAGGATCGCCCGCCCGCGCCAGCGCACACAGCCGGCAGGCACAGTTCCACTGCGGAAACCCGCCTCCCGCCCCGGCCCCCAGAACCAGACACTTCACGGCGTGTGTCCGCGACAGCGGAGACCAAGTCTCTTGCTTCTTTTTTGCAAAAAAAGACGGCCTTTCTTCCTTAAAGGTGACAGCCGCATGACACGCGGCTAAAACCCCGCCGCGCGCCCCCGGGGATACCACCATGAAGATAGTAGCCTGCAACAGCAATCGGCCGTTGGCCGAAGCCGTGGCACGCAACCTCAGCCTCCCGCTCACCCGCGCCTCCGTACGCCGCTTCGCGGACATGGAGATATTCGTGGAAATCCAGGAGAACGTGCGCGGCGAAGACGTGTTCGTCATCCAGAGCACCAGCTATCCCGCCAACGACAACCTGATGGAACTGCTGATCATGATGGACGCGCTGCGGCGCAGCTCGGCGCGCCGCGTCACCGCGGTGATCCCCTATTTCGGCTACGCCAGGCAGGACCGTAAATCGGCGCCGCGCACGCCGATCAGCGCCAAGCTGGTGGCCAACCTGATCACCGAGGCGGGTGCGAACCGCGTGCTCACGCTTGACCTGCATGCCGGCCAGATACAGGGCTTTTTCGACATCCCGCTCGACAACCTCTACGCGGCCCCGCTGTTCATGGCGGACATACGCGCGCGCTACGAGGGGCGCGACATAATGATCGTCTCGCCGGACGTGGGCGGCGTGGTGCGCGCGCGCGCGCTGGCCACGCGCTTGAACATCGACCTCGCAATTATCGACAAGCGCCGCGAGCGCGCCGGCATCTCCGAAGTGATGAACGTGATCGGCGACGTGGAGGGGCGCGACTGCATACTTCTCGACGACATCTGCGATTCCGGCGGCACGCTGTGCAATGCGGCCGACGCGCTGATCAAGGATGGCGCCAAGTCGGTCAGCGTCTACGTGACGCACGGTGTGCTGTCCGGCGGGGCGGTGGCGCGCATCGCCGCCAGCCCTGTCGAGATGATGACGATCACCGACAGCATCGTGGCGACGGACGCTGTCAGGCAGTCGCCGAATCTGCGCGAGGCGACGATCGCGCCTTTGCTGGCCGAAGCGATACACAGAATTTCCGATGAGAGTTCCGTCAGCTCGCTGTTCGATTGAGGAAGCAGCAAGGTATCGCGGCTGCTCCGCGACAGCGGAGTCAAAAGTTTTTTGCTTCTTTTTTTTCAAAAAAGAAGGCCTTGCCTTCTTCCCCGAAAGGCCTGCTCCGCGCGTGAACATAACAGCCACCGAGTTCATCTTCCTCCGCCACGGCGAGACGGACTGGAACAGCAAGGGCCTGAGCCAGGGGCGCAGCGAAGTCCCGCTCAACCCGCGCGGCCTGGCGCAGGCGCATCACGCGGCACGGCTGGTCGCAGACCGCGGCATACGCCACATCGTGGCCTCGCCGCTGGGCCGTGCGCAGGAGACCGCCCGCATCGTCGGCGAGGCTCTCGGCGTGACCGTCGGCACGGAGACGGATCTGCAGGAAGCCAGCTTCGGCGCTCAGGAAGGCCATCCGATCGCCACCTGGTATGATGACTGGGTCTCCGGCGGCTACACCCCAGCGGGCGGCGAGAGCTTTGCCGCGTTGCAGGAGCGGGTCGTCCCCGCAGTCAATCAGGCGCTCTGCGGGCCGCACCTCACCCTGATCGTGGCGCATGGCGCGATGTTCCGGGCGATCCGGGCGGCAATGGGATTGTCCGCGCTCGTGCGTACGGAGAACGGTGTGCCGCTGCGCTGCGTGCCGGCGGCGCCGTGGCGGCTCGAGCCGGTGGGATGAAGGAAGCAAGGCCTTCTTTTTTGAAAAAAAGAAGCAAAAAACTTTTGCTCCCCCGACGCCCCGCAGCTTCGGTGTTTCCTGCAACGCCTGACTGGTGCAAATGCGGAGGAGTAAAAGTTTTTTGCTTCTTTTTTTCAAAAAAGAAGGCCTTGCTTCCTTGCCTGTCTGAAATCGATGTTCCCGCCGCGCTTCGGTGACCGCCGCCGCCTCAG
>CAHJWU010000141.1 GCA_903643085.1 Rhodospirillales bacterium | reverse complement strand
TCGGCCCAGCCCCCAAACAGGTTCTAAGGACGACTGTCCTTAGCGGGGTCCAGGGGCAGAGCCCCTGGCCTTCCTAAAATTCAACAGGTCAGCTAACCGGTCCGGCCCGCCCGCCTCCAATACCCATGGTCGCAAGCGCGCTGTCGCAAGCAGATGCCGCTTCGGCTCAGAACCTGTACTGGAGTTCCGCGCCGACAGTCCGCGGCTCGCTCAGGGTATAGAACGTCTGTTGCGAGGGGAACGGCCCGGCCGCTCCGGTGCTGAACGAGCTCGGCCCGTAGTAAAGATACTGCAAGCTGTCGCCAACGTTGCGGATGTAGGCGATCGCCGTCCAGTGCGAGCGCGAAGGCTGATAGACCGCGCGCAAATCCAGGTTGTAGGAAGACGGCGCGCGGTATCCCGGCACGTCGAAGACGCCGAAATATTGCCGGTCGGTCCAGGTGAACAGCGCCGACAGGCTGAGGTCGCCCGAAGCGAAATGCGACACGTATTGCGGAATGAGACTGAATTTGTCGCGCGGCGCCTGCGGAAGCTGGTCGCCACGCAGGTTGGTGTAATTACGCCCACTCACCGGGTCGTGTATCAGGCCGCCGGGCGTGGCAGAGGTGAAGTCGGTGATTTCCGCATCCTGCAACGAGTAGACGAATGTCAGGTGCACGTCCGGCACAGGAGTCCACACCGACTCGAGCTCGAAGCCGGTAGACCGGCTGCTGCGGGCGTTGGCAGCGGAGGCGGCAAAAAGTTCGCTGGTCTGTCCGGTGACAGGGTTGCGCACCGGGATGCCTTCGGTGATCGGCAGCTGCAAATTGTGGTAAGCGTAGTAGTAGGCCGCAGCGTTGACGAGCAGGATGGTGCCGAAAGTCTTCTTCAACCCCACCTCGTAGTCGATCAGCGTCTCCTGCTGCAGCACCGGGATCGGGTTGAACGCCGCCAGGTTGAAGCCGCCCGGCTTATAGCCTTTGGCGATCTCGGCGTAGGCCAGCGTGGTCGCGTCCGGTTTCCAGTCCAGCTGGATCTTGCCCGACCAGTCACGGAAGTCCCTGGCCGCGCTGATGCTGTGCTGCGCCGGCGTCACGTCCAGGCCGTGTTGCGGCACGTAGGGTCCGTAGAACCCGGCTATGTCGTAGATTTCGCGAAACGAATTGCCGCCGTATTTCTGGTCCCAGTTGTATCGCATGTCGCCGGTCAGCGTGATCCTGGAGGTAAGGTCGTAGTCGACGCGGCCGTAAGCCGCCTGGCTCTCGGTGCGCAGATGGGTCACTTGGTCGTAGAAGGCGCGGGTCGGGTTCGGCGGCGCGGCAAGGCTGGTGGTCGAGAAGATCGGGTCGGCGAGCGAGGCCTCGCCAGGGATGCGCACGGAGAAGTCGGTGCGGTATTGCTCCTGATACTGGTAGAGCCCGGCGATCCAGCGAAGCGGCCCGGCCGCGTTGCTGGTCAGCACGAGTTCGTTGCTGAACCACTTCTTGTCCTGGGTGGAGTCGTAAGTGTAGTAAGACGGCGTCTTTATGCCGTACGGGCTGGTGAAGAACCGGCGGTCGGTGTCGTCCGCGTCCAGCCCGGCCGCGAAATCGTACTGGCTGTAGCCGCCGATGTATTTGAGCGTCGCCCAGCCGAAATCGTAGGTCGTGATGGTGGTGAAGGTGTCGTTGTTGCGCAGGTTGGTGTTGCCCGGATCGTCCAAAGACACCGCGAGCCTGTCGCGCAGACTCGGGTTGCGGTTCCCCGGCAGGCCGAATTGCGGGTTGGGCGCCAGACCGTAGAAAGAGGACGCGGCGCTGAAGAAGTTTGCCGGCCTGTCGGTGAGATAGGGGCTCAGCTGGTTGAAGCCGCCGCCGATTCCGGTCTGCACGCCGTAGTCGCCGGTCAGGTTGCTGCTGAACTGCTGGGCGCTGACCCACACGTCGAGCTTGTCGACGGGGGTCCAGTCGAGCTGCTCCTGGTATAACCGCGTGAGCCCCGTGCTGGGGTTCGCCCGGTCGGGCGCCTGGTTGGTCTGCGGCCCGTTGCCGTCGCCGGTGTCGCTGAATGCGTAGGCGAACCGATAGCGCAGCTGGTCCGTGAGGGGGCCAGACACGCCGGCTTCCGCGTAACCTTCAGCGAGCGAGGTGCCGCCGGCGCGCAGGTCGCCGTGCAACTCGTCGGTGGGGCGTTTGGAGTATTCGTCCAACGCCCCGGCGATCTCGTTGCGGCCAAATACCGATTGCGGACCGCGCAGCACCTCGATGCGGTCGGTCAGGAAATCCGGCTGGTTGAGGTAGGCGGGCGAGGAGGTGTAGACGCCATCCACGTACACCGCGGTGCCAGGGTCGACGCCCTGTCCGGGATCTTCGTAGCGCCCGACACCGCGTATCGAGAGGAACTCGCCCTGCAGGTTGACGCTCGGCGTGAGGTTGGCCACGTCGCGCCCGGTTTCGATGCCGAGCAGGTTGCGCCGCACGTCGGTGAAGGCCGTCACCGCGGCGGGCACGCGCTGCAGCTTCTGCGCACGCGACGAGGCGGTGACGACGACCTGCTCGATGGCAGAGGTGGAGGACGCGTTGATGTCCTGGCGCGTCGGCACGGCGCTCTGGCCGGCATCGGAACGGCTCTGCGTCTGCGCAGCCTCCGGCCTGGGTGCAGGCGTATTTGCGGCACTCGCGCCTGCACCGGTCTGCGCCCAACCGCCGTCTGTCGCCAGCAACGCCCCCGCACCCACACAGAACGACAGCAAAAGCCGTTTCGACATGTCTCCACCCCCGACCGGTTTACCGGCCTGCGCACTTGCTTCATTCGAGCAAGCGGTTTCGTTCTGCCGGATGCTAGGGAGGCATGCTTGCAGATGTCAACGGACGAAATCGTTTGTCCCAGGTGTAATTTGAATAAGCAGTATGGCAAATCGAAGATGGGTCCATGCTGCACTGCACCGTTCCGGACATGGCTTTCTGGACGGCATGTCCGGCCGGGTCTGATCGTCCGCTTGCCAAGGCTTGTGGCCTGGCGTGACTTCGTGCCGGCCGATGCCAGAAAACGAGAGGTTTTACGTCTGGGTATGGAAAGGTTTGACCGTGATGCCGCCTGCGTCCGAAGCAGCCGCGACAGATGCCCGCTCGAAGCAGAACCGCTTGGAACGAAATCATGCGGGAGGCGTCATCGTCCCGATCGCGCGAATGCCGGTGGCAAGGCTTGTCGCGATGCAGCAAGCACCATGGGCGGCTGAGCGCGCGCGCGGAACGGCCAGTGATGCCACGTCCAAGGACCCGTGTGGCCAAGACCGCAGCCGAGCGGTGCCAGACCTGGGCTTCCACCTGACCGACGAGCCGTCACACCAGGCGCCGGCACCGGTTCTGGCCGCCATCGCCGGCCTGGCGCTGCCGCGCATCGGACGCCGCGCACCACGTGAACCGCGCGCTGACCGACGGCGGCGAGACGCCGGGTGCCGCCAGGAGCGGCTGACGGCGCCCGGCAGGCGCTTACGAGCCGCCGAACAGGCCGGCGAACAGCGGCCTGACGTAGATCTCGGCAGCCTCTTCCGCTCGCAGGCCCGGCGTCCATTGGCGCAGTTCGGCGCTCGCGTTGATCAGCGCGGTGATCATCTGCGCAGCCACGTTGGTGTCCACCGGCCGCAGCGAGCCGTCCGCGACGCCGTCGCTGATCACGCTGGCCAGGCGCGCTGCGTATCGGTTGAAGCGCTGCGTCAACTTGTATTGCAGCTCTTCCGGCACCGCGGTGAGCGCCGAGGTGCGCAGCAGCGGTGATTCGCCGGAGACGTCGCGCGTCACCATAGACGCGGCCAGGGTCGCCAGCGCGCCCAGCCCGGTCGCCGTAGCCGCCTCTGCGTCCGCCTGCGAGCGACGCATGATGCCCAGCGTGCGGTCGAAACACTGCGCCACGAGGTCGTCCTTGGCCTGGTTATGGTGGTAGAACGAACCCTTTGTCACGTTCAACCGGGCGGAGATGCGCGCCACCGAAGCCCCGAGATAGCCGTGCTCGTTGATCATCTCGGTGGCGGCTCGCAGGAACGAGGCGCGCGTGGCGCCGCCGCCGCTCACCTCCTGATCCTCCGCTGGCACCGGCAGTGCCGCCGGCGACCAGGCCGCATCGGGTGCCGCCAGCCCATGCACCAGGATGGCGTGCAGGCGGTCGATCATCCGGCGGTAGTCGCCGGGCTCGTAGTTGCGCAACCAGAACACCGCCCAGAAAACCTGGGAGATGAGCAAATGCGTGAGCGCATTGCGGCGCCGCCGTGCCGCCTGGCTGTCGTCGGTGCGTGGAAAGATGCGCCGGATGCGGCGGAACATGTTGGTGAAGGCGAGGCTGACGGCCCGGTCATCGAGCGTGCGGACGTCGTTGAACACCGCGACCGGTTCGGCGTCGCCGGTATCGACCGCCGCGAGGTAGTCGGCGAAATCGTGGAGGAACCGAAGCAGGCTGGCTTGCGGCGTGGCTTCCCGCTCGGACCTGTCCAAGAAGCCGTTATACCGGGCGATCGCCTGCAGAAAACAGGCGGCCGCCAGGTCCTCCTTGCGGCGGAAATAGTAGTTGACCGCGGTCGGAACGAGGTCGAGCCGGCTGGCCACGTCCGCCAGCGTCATGCCGCGCACGCCCTTGCGATTGATTAGCTCGGCGGCGGCGCGGACGATGAGCGCCTTGCGACGCGCGAAGCGCGGATTCGGCATGTCTGCCGGAGGGTCCGGCGGGATGGAAACCTTGTTCCGCATGGTGGCACTCTGCCGGGCCTCGCCGCCGAACGCCATCTCGTGCCCGCCCCGTCCTCGTGCGCGCCCCGTCCTCGTGCGCGCCCCGTCCTCGTGCGCGTCCTGTCCGGCGGGTGCTCGTCGCCGCATGCCTGGCCGGCGTCGCCTCGTGGCGTCCGGACCCTCCCCGGACCGGCAGCCTTTCGCCATGATGGCGCTTGCCGGTTGGCGGCAATTTCCGGCCAGCACGCCGCGACTGCCCCGGCCGAGCCGATCGAAGCCGTCGCCGCGGCCGCTCAGCCGCACGGGTCATGTCCCTGGCCGAGGCTTCCCGCAATCCCGCCCGGTTTGGCGAGTTCTGCCAGCCGCCATGCTTCCCAGCGCCGGAGCAACGGGCCGCGTGGTTCGCCGATCGGCTGGTTCAGGAGTTCGGCGGCCTGCATACGGTCAGTGCGGAAATGGCGGAAGTCCCGCCGCAGTTCGCACCACGCGATCAGCACGCGCGTCGTGTCGGAGTAGCCGAGCACGACGGGCCGAACGATACGCTCGGTCTGCTCGCCGCTCTCGGCGCAGTATCGCAGGCGTACCTTCAACCGCCTGCGGATCGCGTCCCGCAGGTCCGCGGTTGCCACTGCCTCCTCCACGCCGCTGAGCGACGGCTGCGTGGCCGTGCTCGGTTCCGCGATGAACGGCCGGAGGTGGGCGGGCACGGCGGTCGAGACCTTGGCGAGAACGTCTCGGGCAGCGGGAGAAAGCAGTGCATCGCCGCGTCCGGCGACCCACTGCGCGCCCAAAACGATGGCTTCCAACTCCGCCGGTGTCAGCATCAGCGGCGGCATGTCGTACTCGGCGGCCAGCAGGTAGCCGAGCCCGGCCTCGCCCGTGATCGGCACCCGTTGCGCCATCAGGTCCGCGACGTCGCGGTACACGGTACGCGTGGACACCTCCAGCTCGGCGGCCAGGGCGGCTCCCGTCACCGGCAAGCTCGATCGGCGAAGGACTTGAATGATCTGGAAGAGGCGTTCGGCGCGGCGCATGGCCTCATGACTCCTGCTGACAGGACGCTGGCAGCAGGCTTGTGCCACAAGCCCGCATCGCACCAGCCGATCTTCGGCCAGCATGGGACCCTATCGTGAAACTTGCCTCCATTCGCCTGATTGCCGCAGACATCAAGGCGATGGTCGCCTTCTATGAGATGGTGACCGGCCAAGCCGCGGACTGGCTTGCTCCGCAATTCGCCGAAATCGTCACGCCCGCCGCAACCTTGGCCATCGGCAGCGCCGAGACCGTAGCGGCCTTCCGTGAGGGCAGCGCCGAGCCGGGCGCGAACCGCACGGCGATCCTGGAGTTCATGGTCGAGGATGTGGACGCCGTGTTTGCCCGCCTGAAGGATCAGGCCGAGTTGGTGCACGCGCCTAAACTGCTTGCCTGGGGCAACCGCTCGGTTCAGTTCCGCGATCCCGAAGGCACGATCGTAAGCCTTTTCATGCCGGTCACAGAAGCCGCAAAGGCCCGCTTCGGATCACGATAGAACCGTCTCCTATGCAGCAGCCTCCGCGCCGCGCGAGCCCCTCCGTGCGGGCTCACCTGGCATGTCAGTACGGCTTCTCCGCCGTGGGTAGACGCGTTCGCCGGTAGGCGACCACGCCGCGGCGCAGCAGGTGGTGGCCGGCTGGCAGCTGTGCGCCCGCCCCGTAAGCAGGCAGGTGCATCACCGCCGCGCAGCTGCCCCGGCGTCGGCGGGTAGCAGCAGGATCGGAGGCTTGGGGCGCTTCTGGCTGGGGCGGGAGGATTCGAACCTCCGCATGGCGGAATCAAAATCCGCTGCCTTACCGCTTGGCGACGCCCCATCGTGTGCCGGTTCAGGCTGTTGGCCTCGGGCATGCGAACCATAGTGGGACGGATGGCGCGCCGCAATGGGCTTGCGTGCTCTCGCTCGCTGCGGCGCACCCGGGCGCCTTCATCGCCTTTGTCGGCCTTGCGCCCGCGTCCGTGCGGCGGCATGTTCGGGTCCATGACATCGCCCATCGAGCAGGCGGCGCAAGAGGCGCTGCGCGAAGCCGGCACGCTGCGCTCGCTCAACCAGCGCTCGCTCGAGATCTTCCGGCGCATCGTTGAGGGCTACCTCGCCACCGGCGAGCCGGTCGGGTCGCGCAACCTGTCGCGGCTGCTCCCTGTGCCGCTGTCGCCGGCCTCGGTGCGCAACGTCATGCAGGCGCTCGAGGAGAGCGGCCTGATCTTCGCGCCGCACACTTCGGCGGGGCGGCTGCCGACCGAGATCGGCCTGCGCTTCTTCGTCGACGCGCTGCTCGAGATCGGCGACATCGACGAGGAGGAGCGCCGCCGCATCGAGGCGCAGCTCGGCTATGGCGGCGTCGACCGCTCCTTCGAGACCATCCTCACCGAGGCGACCACCATGCTCTCGGGCATGACGCGGGGCGCCGGCGTGGTGGTGACGAGCAAGGACAATGGCCGCCTCAAGCACATCGAGTTCATCCGCCTCGAGCCGGAGCGCGCGCTGGCGGTGCTGGTCGGCGAGGACGGCGGCGTCGAGAACCGCGTGCTGCCGATCGCCGCCGACCTCCCGGCCTCGGCGCTGGTCGAGGCCGGCAACTATCTCAACGCCCGCATCCGCGGCCGCACGCTCGGCGAGGTGCGCCACGACGTCGAGCTGTCGCGCAAGGCGGCGGAGCGCGAGCTTTCCGAGCTGACCGAGCGTCTCGTCGACGCCGGCCTCGCCTCCTGGGCGGAAGGCGGGGGACGCGAGGCGCAGCTCATCGTGCGCGGCCAGGCCAACCTGCTGACCGACCTCAAGGCGATGGAGGATCTCGAGCGCATCCGCCTGCTCTTCGCCGACCTCGAGACCAAGAAGGACGTGATCGACATCCTCGCCCGCGCCGAGGGCGGCGAGGGCGTGCGCATCTTCATCGGCTCGGAGAACAAGCTGTTCTCGCTGTCGGGCTCGTCCATGATCGCGGCGCCGTTCCGCGACGGGCAGCAGCGCATCGTCGGCGTGCTCGGCGTGATCGGGCCGACGCGGCTGAACTATGGGCGCATCGTGCCGATGGTTGATTACACCTCCAAGCTGCTGGCGCGGATGGTGTCGCGGAGCTGAGGCAGCCGGCAAGTCGTGCGCCGCGCCGACAATGCAGCCGATGCCGATCTTGAATGATTCCTATCTGTCGAGGCGACGCTCGCCGCGCTTGTATCTCGGCCGCAGGCAAACCATAACGTCGCGAAATGAAGAGGTTTGAACGCACGATGACGTTGCTTGACCTTTGTCGCGGACGGCCTGGACGTTACTGCCGCAAAACCCCGTCAGGACTGACGAAGATGCCGAAATCGACCGGGAAGTTTTTCCCGATTTTAGCCTTGGCGTTCCTTGGCCTGGCAATGCCGGGGCATGCGCAACCCTCCGAGCCCGTCCCCTCGACGTCTTCGGCCGCGACTGCGCCCGGACCGGCGGGC
>CAHJWU010000140.1 GCA_903643085.1 Rhodospirillales bacterium | reverse complement strand
CGGCCCGGCCTGCACCCAGCCGAGAAGTGCGAGGAAGGCTGCGTGGTTGGGCTCTGGCGGCGGGATCGAGACCAGGCCGGCGGCGGGGATTTCCGGCGTGGGCGCGCGGGCCTGGATGGCCCAGAGCTGGGCGCGCAGGACGGCGGCGCGCGGTTTGAGCAGGTCCGGGACGTAGAGCGCGAAGCGACCGGCGCGAATGCCGGCGGCTTTCAGCCTGGCGCGGATCGCCGGCGCGATATCGCGGTCGGTGGCGCCCACCACCACGCCGGCGGCTTCGGTTAGACGGTGCAGCGGGCCGCGCAGCAAAGGGTCCTGCCCGGCGCGGGTGGCGGCGGCAAACAGCGGCGCCAGGTCGCGCGCGATGCGGGACTCTGTCCAGGCCTGCAGGCGCTGGCGTATGCGTTCGCGTTGCGGGCCGTCGAGAAACTCGCTGTCCAGCACTTCGACGGCCGGACGGGTCAGGGCGGCGCCGGGACGCAGTCGGGCGACGGGCGCCTCGGCCCAGGTCAGCATGTGGTCCGCGTGCAGGGTGAAGGCGTCGTCGGAGGCCGCTTCGAGGAATGCCACGCGCCGCGGCATCTCCTCGCGCAGGGAGCGCCTGGCGGCGCGGAGCACCAGCCGCTTCTCCGGGCCTTCGGCCACCGGGTCTGGCAAGAAGGCGAAGCCGGCGATGTGGCCCACGGGATGGCCTTCCACCACCACCTCGCCGCGCGCGGTGACCGCGGAGAGCAGGTCCTCACCGCCCTCCGCCTCCTCCAGCCTGCGCATCAGGTGCGCCGCCCGGCGGTCCACGAAGCGCGCGGTGAGCCGCTCGTGCAGCACGTCGCTGAGCTTGTCCTCGACATCGCGCGCCCGGGCCTGCCAGGTCGGCGCGTCCGGCACCCAGTCGGCGCGGGCCGCGATGAAGGACCAGATGCGCACGCCGGACAGCCGCGCCATCAGCGTGTCGATGTCACCCTCTGTACCGGCAAGCGCGTTGAACTGCTGGTCCAGCCAGTCCGCCGGCAGCGTCTGGCCGCGCGCCAGGTGGCCGTAGATGCGCGCGCACAGGCGTACGTGGCTGTCGTCGGTGATCTTGCGGAAGTCCGGCACCTGGCAGGCCTCCCAAAGCAGCCGCAACTGCCGGCGGCCCTGCGCCAGGCCGCGTATCTCAGCGTCGCGCGCCAGTGCCGAAAGCGTCTCCAGGTCGCTGGAATCGTTGCCGCGCACCAGGCCGGGGATCGGTGCCGCGGTCGTCAAGCTCTCCAGCAGCCGGTCGATATGACTGAAATCCAGCGTGCTGTTGCGCCAGAACAGTGCATCAATCGGGTCGAAGACGTGGGCTTCGACAGCCTCCACGATGTCCTCCGGGATGTCCGGGCAGGTGGCCGTGGTGCCGAACGTGCCGTCGCGCATGCCGCGCCCCGCCCGCCCGCCGATCTGCGCCACTTCGGCCGCCGTCAGCCGGCGCGGCCGGTGACCGTCGAACTTCTGCAGGCCGGCGAAGGCCACGTGGTTGACGTCCATGTTCAGGCCCATGCCGATCGCGTCGGTGGCCACCAGGAAATCCACCTCGCGGTCCTGGTAGAGCGCCACCTGGGCATTGCGGGTGCGTGGCGAGAGCCGGCCCATCACCACCGCGCAGCCGCCTCGCCTGCGCCGTATCAGCTCAGCGATCGCGTAGACCTCGGACGCGCTGAACGCCACGATGGCGCTGCGCGGCGGCAGCTTCACCAGCTTCATCGGCCCGGAATATGTGAGCTGGGACAGCCGCGGCCTGGTCTCCACCTCGGCCTGCGGCACCAGGCGCTGCAGCAGGGGGCGTATCGTCTCGGCGCCGAGGAACATCGTCTCCACCAGGCCGCGCGCGTGCAGCAGGCGGTCGGTGAATACGTGGCCGCGGTCCGGGTCCGCACAAAGCTGGATTTCGTCCACGGCCACGAACTCCACGCGGCGGTCCAGCGGCATTGCCTCCACGGTGCAGCTGAACCAGCGCGCGCCTTCAGGGACAATCTTCTCCTCGCCGGTGATCAGCGCCACGCTGCGGGCGCCTTTGGCGGCAACCATGCGGTCGTAATTCTCGCGGGCGAGCAGGCGCAGCGGAAAGCCGATGATGCCCGAGCTGTGTCCCAGCAGCCGGGTGATCGCCAGGTGGGTCTTGCCCGTGTTCGTCGGGCCCAGCACGGCGCGCACCCTGGGTGCGAACATGTCCCTGCGTTCGAAGACCGGGGCGACTCCTTGGCGCGCGACGGGCATACCGGGATGATTTGATGCAAGCGAGGGGAATGCAAGCGAGCAGGCAGGCGAGGCCGTCTTTTTTGGCAGAAAAGCGGCAAAAAACTTTTGTTCTCTGGCGCCGGCGCCATCCTGCATGGCAGGCGGATAGCATTTGCCCGTCGAGAGGGAGTGCGTCGAGTGACCGAGCGCGTGCTGGACTGCTTTGCCGAGAAAGGCGGGTTGCCGATCTACGGTGGCGTGCCTGACGGCGCCTCCGGCGCCTATGCCGCCGCCTGCGGTTTCACCGGGGCCGCCGGACAGCTCGTGCTGCTTCCCGGCCCGTCAGGACTCTCGGGCGCGCTGCTCGGGCTGGGCGAGGCTCCCGATCCTTACGTGTATGCCGGCCTGCCCGCAGCGCTGCCTGCAGGCATCTGGCGCCTGGCCGACGGCATCGCGGACCAGCAGGACGCCATACTGGGATGGGCGCTGGGTGCCTACCGCTTCGATGCGTTGAAGCAACCCCGCGCGCGTCCGTCACCCAGGCTCGTCCTGCCCGCTGGAATGGCGCGCGTGCTGTCCACGAGCCGCGCCGTCTGGCTGGCGCGCGACCTGATCAATACGCCGGCGAACCTCCTCGGGCCGGCCGACCTGGCCGACATTGCGGCACGCGCGCTGCGCGGATGCGGCGCACACGCAATTGTGATATCGGGCGAGGAAGTTGCGTCCGGGTTTCCCGCCTTGCACGCGGTGGGCGCAGGTTCGCAGCGCGGGCCTTGTGTTTTGCGGGCGTCATGGTGCGCGCCAGGCGCGCCGCCCGACGCGCCGCTGGTGTCGATCTGCGGCAAAGGCGTGTGCTTCGACACCGGAGGCTACGACATCAAGCCGTCCGCCGGCATGTTGCGCATGAAGAAGGATATGGCGGGTGCCGCGGTGGCTCTGGGCTTGGCCTGCATGGTCATGGATGCGGCACTTCCGGTCCGGCTCGAACTGAGACTTGGCTGTGTCGAGAACATGATTTCCGGAGCGGCCATGCGTCCGGGCGACGTGCTGCGGACCCGGGTCGGGCTGGCCGTCGAGGTGGGAAACACCGATGCCGAAGGGCGGCTGGTGCTGTGCGACCTGCTGAGCGAAGCCTGCGAGTCGCGGCCGGACCTTCTGCTCGATTTCGCAACATTGACCGGGGCCGCGCGGGTGGCACTGGGGCCGGACCTGCCGGCCATGTTCACGAATGATGACGCGCTGGCCAGCTTGTTTTCAGAAAGCGGAGATGCGGCACACGACCCCGTGTGGCGGCTTCCGCTCTGGAGTGGTTACAATTCTTGGCTTGATAGCGGCGCAGGCGATCTGAATAACGTTTCGGAGAAGGCGCAGGCCGGTGCGATTGTGGCGGCTTTGTTCCTTCAACGTTTCGTGTCCGTGGGAACGCGATGGGCCCATTTTGATGTTTACGGATGGAACGACGCGGACCGGCCAGGGCGGCCGGTGGGTGGAGAGGCCCAGGCGATGCGGGCGGCGTTCGAGGGCATCGCTCGCTTCGTAACAGCCAGGCTGAGTGCAGAAGCAGGGCTGAATGCAGAAACCAGGCCGACTAACGTATGGCAACGGAAGGTTGATTTAAGTTAAAGTTGAAGTTTCGCTGGCGAAATCCAAACTCCTGACATCAAGCCGATTTTAAAACTTCCTTTGCACCACCGGCTTACAATGCAGACCGCCGATTTGATCTCACAAGGTAACGAATGTCCAGGTGGACGAGCACCGACCGGTACCTGGCAACGAAAGGAATATACAATGGCCGCCTCTCAACAATCCGACCAGATGGTTGGCATCCTGCGCGACACCATCGTGGCGCTGGTGCGCCGCGATGGTCCTGACCTCTCCGCCCGCCAGCTTGGCGTGTTCCTGACCTGCTACCTGCAGGACGGGGCACACACGGTACGCGGCCTGGCGGCGGACCTCAACGTCTCGAAGCCGGCCATCACGCGGGCGCTGGACCGGCTTGGCGAGCTCGACCTCGCGCGACGCAAGGTAGATCCGATGGACCGCCGCAGCGTTCTCGTCCAGCGCACCCTCAAGGGCGCTGCTTTCCTGCGGGACCTGCGCTCCATCATGAACGAGGCGACCGCGCCTGCCCGCAAGTCCACGCCGGCCGCAGAAGAGCGTCGCAGCCGCAGCAGCCACGGCTGAAAACACGCCCCGGGCCGCGAGCCCGGGGCACCTCACCAGCGCAACTGTTGCCTGCGCGCGCGCGTCACAACCGCAGCCAGCCAGATGAGGCTTGGCGCTACCGTGCACGACATAAGCTCAGGCCAGTCCTGCGGCTTGCCGGCGAACCACATGCCGCAGACGCCGCCCCAGCCCGCCAATCCCCAATAGACGAGTGTTACCGCCCAGGCCGGCATCCCGCACCGGTGCGCCACCTGGTAGAGGTGGCCGCGATGGGCTTGGGTAATCCTCTCGCCCGCCAAGACCCGCCTTACCAGAGTGAACGCCACGTCGAACAGGATTGCGAACAGCATCATCGGCACCAGCAGCACGGACAGCGTCTGTGTCCCGAAGCCAGCCGAAAGCACGCCGAGAGCCGCCAGCACGAAGCCGCAGAACTGGCTGCCGACATCGCCCATGAAGATCCGAGCGCGGGGGTAGTTGTAGGGCAGGAAGCCGGCTATTCCCGCCGCCAGAACGAGCCCGGAGACCAGAACGAACAGATCGTCCTGTGAAAAGGCGATCGCCGCCAGGAACAGGCACGCGATCGCCACCGAGCCGGCGGCCAGGCCGTTCAGCCCATCAATGAAGTTAACTGCGTTGGTCGCATACACGATCCAGGCGGCCGTCAGCGGCACCCCCGCCCAGCCGAGCGCCACGGTGCCGAAAAACGGCAGGTGCAGCACGCGCAGAACGATGCCGGAGGCAACCGCCACCAAAGCGGCAGCCACCTGCGCAACCAGCTTGACGGTGAACGACCAGCTCCTGACATCGTCCGCGTAGGACACGACGGCGATGCCAACCGATGCTGCAATTAGCCCAAGAAACGGCGCGTCGGGGACTCGCGCGCGGCCTGCCCCGAGATACAATACCGACAGGCCAACCACAAAGGCGGCCACGATGCCGACACCGCCGCCCTTCGGCGTAGGCTGCGCGTGGGAGCTGCGCACACCAGGATGATCCAGCGTGCCCAGGGAGATCATGCGCCTGACGATGACTGCGGAGAGGAGCGCCAGCAGGCCAGCGTAGGCCAGGTAGGCGGCTATTCTCATGGCGCGTCACCAACGGGCCAGGGAGCGCGCAGGCCGGTGTCGCTTCGGCGATTTCCGCGGGCTATCGAACGATGAGGATGCACGGAAGCGCCGCCGCTACCGCCTTACCCGGCCTTTGCCGACGTCAGATAGAGCGTCACCTGTCCCAGCAGCTTGTTGTCGAACGCCACGCGAACCGGCACAGGTGGCGCGCCGGGCAGCAATGCGGCCAGCCATGCGGTCCCGTGCCTTGGCTTGCGCAACGCATCCTCGTTCTCGTCGTTGACGAAGCCGCCGAGCTGCCTGCCGTCGAAGTCGCAGCGCAGTGCCTGGCCGTCAAAGATGGACCGGCCGGTATGCGGCAGCAGCTCCAGGCCGGTGGTGTGCACGGTCTGGGTGGCCAGACGCCTGCCGTCGAAGGTGGTCACTGTGCCTTCGCACGCGCCGGTCTGCGCCACCTCGTGTATCAGCATGGCGGCAGCGCTCAGCGTGTCGATGGTCTGCCGGGTCCGTTCGGGCGGCACCGCGCTGCGCTCGTGCTCCACCGGGGGGGTCAACGTCTGGATAACCGGGTCGCCGTTCTGGTAGGAGATACGGGTGACGCGCCTGCTGCCGCGCAGGTTGCCGCTGCCTTCGAACAGAGTTGGCACCGCTTGGCTGCCCTGGAAGGTGCCACGGACCTGGCTGTCGTTGTCGGTGCGCACAACCCATGCCGCCATGCCGGCGGTGTGGAACGAGACATGCGCGGTGTAGCCGTTTCGCGACAAGGTAACCGTGCCGGTTAACTTCAGCACGATGAACCCATGCGAGTATCCCGTATACTCAACGCTGTAGCTGCCATCGGGTGAGCCTAGCCCGGCGCCGCAGGCGATGGCCGGCATGAGGCAGGCGGCCAAAACAAGAGTTTTCCACATCCTACCAGTGTGCGGGTTGCGCCCGAGCCGGGCAACCCGGCCATGGCGTTAACTGTCCGCTAAACTTAAAGACGTAACGCTGTCGCATCTAAAGGTTCTCTGGAGGCCCGATCATGTTTCCGCCCGTCCCCGCACCGTTCGCCGGTTCCGTCCCGCAGGCGCCAGCCGAGGATCACCGCCTCTCACGGTTGCTGGATTGCTGTTTCAGCGCGGCCGCCGCCTTCACCGGCACCTGCGCCGGTATCGAGGCAGGGCTCCTCGAGAACGCCACGTGGCAGACCAGCCTCATCGCCGGCTGCCTGGCTATGGTGCCTCCCATAGCGCTTGGTTTCTGGGCAATCGAACGCGCGGGTGCTGCTTCCAGCCTGAGCGTGGCCCGCATGTATGATCGCGTGGTGCAAGGCATACGCAAGCCTGCCGGCGATCAAGCGGCGCCAGCGGCCTACGAAAGCCCGGCAGACAGTTTTGCCGGACTCGTCTCCGGAACGGTGCGGCGGCTGAAACGCAGTCTGGCCGCCCATGCCCGCACTCGACAGGCCGCGCGAGCCGCAAGCGACGCTTTGCAGACCGGGCGGGACCAGGCCGACCATCTGGCGACGCGGCTGCGACGAGACGGCGCAGCCATGGCGGACGCCGCATCCGGCATCATGGTCAGCTCCGCCAGGCTCGCCCATGACGCGGCACAAACCAGCAGCGGCGCGGCAGCCACGGAAGATACCGTAGCCAAGGTGGCCGAGCAGGCGGTGGCACTTGCCGGCTCCGTGCGCCACGTCACCACGCAGATAACCCGCATGGCAGAGATCGCGGTTGATGCGGCCGAGGCGGCGTTGGGCACGCAAACGCATCTGGCCGGTTTGGACAGTCAGGCGCGCGGATTGGGCACAACGGCCGGCCAGGTCAGCCGCGCCCTGCAGTTGGCGGGCGCCTGCGGCCGCGAAGCGGGCGCGCAGGTCGCCTCGGGCGCTCCCATATCGGCGGACCTTGCGGCGAACATGCAGGAGATGGCGAGCTGCGCAGACGCGGCGCTGACCACCATGCTGGCGGTGGTCACCGGCCTGCGCACCGAGGCTGCTTCCGCCAGCCGCCGTGTCGCCGAGCTGTCCACACTGATCAGAAGCCAGCACGAGCTAGGTGAGGCGCTTGGCCAGGCCGTGGGTCGCCAGGGCGAGGATGTCGCCCGAGTGCTCGGCCTGGTTCAGCAGGCGGATTCGGGCTTTGCCGCCGTGCAGGCCGGGGTGGAGGCGATAAGCCGGCGCAACACCGCCCAGCTTGCCGATGCGGAAGCGTTGCGCGGCTTTATCAACCGCCTGCCTGCCCATGCCGACACGATTGCCGGCATCCTGCGCGGCATGCCGGATTTCGCGCCGCCGCTGGAATACTAAGCAAGCAGCCCTTCCACGTTTCAACACACGCCGACAGAACCAAAGTTCTCTGCTTTCTTTTAAAAAAGATTACCTTGCTGGCTTTTGTTTTCTCCGGAAACGCGCCTCATGGCCCGGCCGAAAGCCCGTGGGACTGGGCGCCGCGTGCCGGTCTGGCGCAGCCTGTTTAAGGTGGACGTGCCCGTCGCCGGCGAGTTCTTTCTGATGTTCGTCTTCACGCTTGTCATCTACTGATCGATCAGGCGCTTTGGCCCGGCGCCGGTGGGAGTGCAAACACAAACACCCCCGCCATCGGCGCCCGGAAGGACGACGAAGGCTGGGGGTGTCAGGAGTCTACTATCGGGGGTTGCGGGAGTCGGATTTGAACCAACGACCTTCAGGTTATGAGCCTGACGAGCTACCGGGCTGCTCCATCCCGCG
>CAHJWU010000139.1 GCA_903643085.1 Rhodospirillales bacterium | reverse complement strand
GCTGGCCCTCGGCGGGCTGGAGACGCCGCGCCTCCTGCTGGCCTCGCGCGGCGAGTACGAGGGGGCGCATCCGGAGGGCATCGGCAACGCGCATGGTCAGGTCGGGCGGCATTACATGTGCCACATCGCCGGCACGCTCGGCACGCTGCAGCCGGCCGCACCCGCCTGGCACGGCTACGACCTGTCCGATGACGGCGTGTACTGCCGGCAGCGCTTGGCCCTCACCCAGGCCGCGCAGCGTCGCCTGCGCACAGGCAACTTCGTGGCGCGCCTGCACCATCCGCGCATACCGGATCCGTCGCACCGTACCGGTGCGCTGTCCGCGCTGTATTTCGCCAGGCCGTTCATCAGCCATGAATACGGCAAGCGCCTGCATGGCGGAGCAGGGCCAGGCGCCTGGGCACGGCTGGCGCACCTGCGTAACGTGGCCGTCGATCCGCGCGGCACCGCCAGGTTCCTGTCGCACTGGCTGCGCTACCGCACACTCGCCGCGCGCAAATATCCGAGCGTGATCGTGCCGCCCAGGGGCAATCGGTACAGCCTGGATTTCCACGCCGAGCAGGAGCCCAATCCGCTCAGCCGCGTGAGCCTGGCGCGCGACACCGATGCGCTCGGACTGCCGCGCCTGCTGGTCGACTGGCGCCACACGGCGCTGGACATGCATACGGTGCGCGCATCGCTCGCGGCTTTGGCCGCGCAGATGTCGCAATCCGGCGCGGGACGTTTCGCCTACGACCCGCAAGAGGTGGAGCTGGCCGCGTTGCAGGACGGCGCGTATGGCGGCCATCACATCGGCACCGCGCGCATGTCGCCTGATGCGCGCACCGGCGTGGTCGACGCTGATTGCCGGGTGCATGGCGTGGCCAATCTGTTCGTGGCCGGCAGTGCTGTCTTCGCGACATCGAGCCAGGCCAACCCCACGCTCACGATCGTGGCCCTGGCGCTCAGGCTTGCGGACCACCTGAAGAATTTGGTCGATGACCGGAAGAGGAGTGTCGAGCTGGTGGTCCAGCACGGCTTCTAGCTGTTCCGGCGGCGGCCCACAGGGAGCAAAAGTTTTCGCTTCTTTTCTTTAAAAAAGAAGGCTGTCCTGCCCGTGGCGGGCCCACCTCAACCTGATGCCAGACATAGCGATCATAGGAGCCGGCCCGACCGGGCTGATCGCCGCAGAACGGCTCTCCGCGCGGGGCCATGGTGTCACCGTGTACGACCAGATGCCCTCGCCCGGCCGCAAGTTCCTGATGGCCGGGCGCGGCGGCCTGAACCTGACCCATAGCGAGCCGCCCGACGCCTTCCTGCGCCGCTACCTGCCGGCCACGCCCATGATGGCGCGCGCGCTCGACGGTTTTCCGCAGCACGCGTTGACCGCATGGTGCGAAGGCCTGGGCCAGCCCGTCTTCACGGGCAGTTCCGGGCGGGTCTTCCCGCGCGCGATGAAAGCCGCACCTCTTCTGCGGGCCTGGCTGCGCCGGCTGGATGACCAGGGTGTGCGGTTCGCCGCGCGCCATCGGTGGCGCGGCTGGGACAGCGCCGGTGCGTTGTGCTTCGCATCACCTCTCGGCGAGGTGCATGCCACACCCCGGGCCACGCTGTTGGCGCTCGGCGGCGCGTCCTGGCCGCGGTTGGGATCGGATGGCGGGTGGGTGCCTGCGCTGCGGGACGCCGGTCTGCGCATAGCGCCGCTGCGTGCCAGCAATTGCGGTGTGTGCGTCGCCTGGTCGGAGGTTTTCACGGCCCGCTTTGAGGGCACGCCGCTCAAACGCATCGCCCTGAGCGTGGGTGGGCAGGCGGTGCGCGGCGAGGCGATGATCACGCGTGACGGCCTGGAGGGCGGCGCGGTCTATGCCCTCTCCGGCCCTATACGCGCGGCCCTGGACAAGGCGGTGCCGGCCGTACTGCATGTCGATCTCCGGCCGGATATCGGCAGGGCGGCGCTCGCCGCGCGCACGGACGGCGCACGCCAGGGCCGTTCGTTAGGAAACTTCCTGCGCCAGTCGGCAAACCTGCCTCCTGTCGCGATCGGGCTCGTGCAGGAGGCGCTGCATGCCAGTGTGGCGCACGAGACACTGTCGGACCTGATAAAGGCACTGCCGGTCGCGGTGACGCGGACGCAGCCTGTAGCCCGCGCCATCTCCACCGCGGGCGGCATCGAGACCGACGAACTGGACGAGCATCTCATGCTGCGACGCCGTCCGGGCGTGTTTGCCGCCGGCGAGATGGTGAACTGGGACGCGCCGACGGGCGGCTACCTCTTGCAGGCGTGCTTCAGCCTGGGTGTGCTGGCCGCCGAGGGGATCGCCCGTATCCTGGAGACGGACCCGCACGGTGGCGCAGGATAGTCCCTCACCTCAGGCTGCCTTGCCGCCGACGCGCGCGATGATGCCTGTCGTCGATTGCCCAGCCACCAGCTCGGCCAGCACCACCCGCCCGCCATTGGCCACCACCACGTCCGCGCCCACCACCTGCGACACTGTATAATCCGCGCCCTTGACCAGCACGTCCGGCAGCAGCCGCGTGATCACCTCGAGCGGCGTGTCCTCGGCGAAGCCCACCACGCAATCGACGAAGCGTATGGCCGCCATCACCTGGGCGCGCTGGGCCAGGCTGTTGACCGGGCGGGTGGGGCCTTTCAGGCGGGCCACGCTCTCATCCGTGTTCAGCGCCACCACCAGGCGGTCGCAGGCCTGGCGGGCGGCGGCGAGCAGCGCCACGTGGCCGGGGTGCAGGATGTCGAAGCAGCCGTTGGTGAAGCCCACGCGCAGGCCCTGCTCACGCCAGAGCGCCACCATGCCGAGCGCCGAATCCGTGCTCTGCAATCCGGGCGCCGGCGCGCCGGCCAGCTTGTCGGCCTGGGCGGAGAGTTCGTGCATCACTTCGGCGATGTTGGCCGTGGCGGTGCCGAGCTTGCTGACGACGACGCCGGCCGCCGCGTTGGCGACGTGCATGGCCTGGGCCAGCGTGCGGCCGCTGGCGCAGGCGAGGGCCAGGGTGGCGATGACGGTGTCGCCGGCGCCGGAGACGTCGAACACCTCGCGGGCCCGGGCCGGCACGGTGGTGACCTCGCCGCTCTGCTCGACCAGCGTCATGCCGCGTTCGGAGCGGGTCACGAGTATGGCGTCGGCGGCGCAATCCTCGAGCAGGGCGCGCGCGGCGGTGGCGATCTCGGTTTCGGTGCCGCACGGCCCGCGCGCGGCGGCGGCGAACTCTTTCAGGTTCGGCGTGATGCAGGTGGCACCCCGGTAGCGGGTGAAATCGTCCGATTTGGGATCGACGAACACCGGCACGCCGGCGCGCCTGGCCGCGGCGATCGCGTGCGCCACCACGGCGGGCTCAAGCGCGGATTTGCCGTAATCCGAGAGGATGAGCGCGCCGGCGCCGGGCAGCCGCGTATCCACCGCCTCCATCAGCGCTGCGGCCTCCTCCTCGAACAGCCGCGCACCGCTCTCGTCGTCGGCGCGCACCACCTGCTGGCGGCCGGCGATGAACCGCGTCTTGCAGATGGTGGGCCGGCGCGGGCTGGCGACGAGCGCCGGCTCGATGCCTGGGCGGGATGCCAGGATGCGCCGTAGCCTCGCACCTGTCTCGTCCTCGCCGATCAGCCCGACCAGCACCGCGCGGGCACCCAGCGAGGCGATGTTGCAGGCGACGTTGCCGGCGCCACCGGGCATCTCGCGCGTCTCGCGCAGGCGTATCACCGGGACGGGCGCCTCGGGGGAGATGCGGTCTATGTCGCCGTGCAGGAAGCGGTCCAGCATGACGTCGCCCAGGCAGAGCACTGTTAGGCCGGTGAAGTCCAATTGGGTCCCCCAGATAAGCAAGCAGTTCTTTTCTGAAAAAAGAACCAAGAACTTTCACGCTCAGCGCCTGAACCGGCAGCCGGGTGCCTCGTGATGGATCGGACTGACGTAACCACGTCAGGAAAACAAGTTTCTGCTTCCTTTCAGAAAGCGGTTGTTTCGTTGCCAAGACCGCCACAGGACAGTGCAGCTTTCTGATTCCGTTTGCAAAAAAAGACGCAAACCCGCCGTAAGCTGCGAAATCGGTCAATACGCATTGATTTTCCGCGCGCAAATTGCCAGAACATTCGCGGGGTGGCGAGGGGCTGCATGACCAGACGGGTAGTCTTCGCCGGTGGAGTTCAGGCGCGAGCCCTGGCACAGGCCTACCGTCTCGATATTGCAGGCGACGGCGACGAGGACGTGTTCTTCATTGGTGCCGAGGCGCTGGTGCGCGAGGCCGCGCATCGCGTCATCGCGGCGGCCGACATCGTCATCACCGACCTGACGAAAGACGGCGAGACTGTTGCCGACCACCTGATACCGGCCAGCGCCGAACGTATTGCCGTGCCCGTGGTGCGTGCCGGGTTCCTCTGGCCGTATGCCGGATCGCCGCATCCGAGGAACGCCGGCACCGGCGCGCTGCGCGACGGGCCCTATCCTGCCGATTTCGGCGACATCTTTCTCGACTCGATGCTGTCCGAGCGCGTCAGCGAGGACGAGGCGGTGCGCCGCTATCTGGCGCTCGACATCGCCAAGCAGGCCGGGCTGGACGACCTGCTGGACTCCACCCTGAACACGCTGGCCTTGCTGGACGCCCGGTCCGGCTTCGGCCTGGCCTCCTTCGTGGCCGAGGAGTTTCGCCGGCAGAACCTGTTCGCCACCACGGAGCGCCTGCGCCTGCCACTGTTCCGTCATGTCGCCGGTTGCGTGTTCAGCCGCATGGGCGTGGATCGCCGGCGTGCGGAAACGTTGATGGAGGCGCCCTTCGCGACGGGTGCGATGCCGATCCACCCTGGCGTGCTGCGCCATTTCGGCATGGCCGCGCCGCTGCCGGACCATCGCTACCCGGTGCTGGACGAAGGCACGTTCAGCTTCGAGCAGTATTGCCGGCGCTACCTGCGCTACGAGTGGAACGAGCCGTTGCACGCCGCAATGAAGCTGGCCGAGAGCAATCCGGCGGACGCCATTCCGCTGCTGCGCCGTGCGCTGGACGTCTCGCCGGGGTCAAAGGCGGGACAACTTGCCCTCGAAGATGCCGAGCGTGCGGCGGCCGAGAAGGCGGGCGAGGCGCCGCTGATGATACCGGCGCAGGCGGCGGCCGCGGAGGGGCCGATCTACGCGCCGGTGGACGAGGCGTTGCCGGACCACCAGGCCACGTCCGGACTGATGCCAGGCAGCCTGCCCGCGCCCGCCTCTCCGGTGCCGGCCGAGCTACCCCACTACTCACCCACCGGCCTCGGCAAGCTGGCGTTCAACGGCGCCGAACACGGCGCCTTCGACAACCCCGTTCCGGCCGCGCTGCCGCCGATTTCGGTGTTCGACCCGGAGAGACCGGATTTTGTCATCGCGGGGGCCGAGGAAGACGCGCCCGACCAGCAGCCTTACGTGGAGCTGCCGCGATCGGGCGAGCCGCCGCCCAGGCAACCGCCGCCCGCGCCGGCGGCAAACCGCTACGTTCCCTTGCCACCATCCTCGGAACTCATCGAAGTCCTGCCACGCATGCTGCCCGACACACGCGGCCTGGCGAACATCGTGGACGGGCCGTTCTCGGCGATGCCGGAGACGATGCCGCCGCCGCCTCTGCGGCCTGTGCTGCCGCCGGAGCTGCAGCCGGACGGCGAGCCCCGGGGACTGGTGGCCCGGCTATTCGGACCAAAATAGCGGCGAGGCAGGCGGTCGTTTCGGGAGAACTTCTCGTCTGTGCCGGCGGCCGCTGCACCGGGTCCGGACAGGAGCAAACGTTCTCCGCTGCTTTTTTTCGAAAAAGCAGGCCATTCTTCTTATGGTGCTCACACCCGCCTACGTAAGCAGGCATGGCGGGGTCTTTAACTGCGGCAATTCCCTGCCTTATACGTCAACCAAGAAGCACACAGGGGAACGCGGGGCATGAGCGAGCGCGAGGCGATGGAGTTTGACGTGGTGATCGTGGGCGCGGGCCCCGCGGGCCTGGCGGCGGCCATCCGTCTGAAACAGCTCGCCCCTGACGCCGCGGTTTGCGTGGTGGAAAAGGCAGGCGAGGTTGGCGCGCACATCCTGTCCGGCGCGGTCATCGAGCCGGGCGCGCTGGAGGAGCTGCTGCCTGACTGGCGCGAGCGCGGGGCGCCGCTGCACACCCAGGCGAGCGAGGATCACTTCGTGTTCCTGACGGAAAAGCGCGCGTTCCGCTCGCCGGTCAACCCGCCGCAGATGAACAACCACGGCAACTACATCGTCAGCCTGAGCGACGTGGTGCGCTGGCTGGGCCGTCAGGCCGAAGAGCTGGGCGTGGAGATCTATCCGGGTTTCGCGGCGGCCGAACTGCTGATCGAGGCCGATGCGTCCGGGCAGGACCGCGTGGTGGGTGTGGCGACAGGCGACATGGGCATCACCCGGGAAGGCGAGCACGGGCCGAACCACGCCGTGGGCATGGAGTTGCGTGCCGCCTACACGCTGTTCGGCGAGGGGTGCCGCGGGTCGCTGTCCAAGCAGCTCCAGTCACACTTTAACCTGCGCGACGGCGTGGACCCGCAGACCTACGGGCTCGGCATAAAGGAATTGTGGGAGATTCCGCGCGAGAACCACAAGCCGGGTTTCATCCAGCACACCGTTGGCTGGCCGGCAGACAGCTCCACGTATGCGGGCTCGTGGCTTTACCATTTTGGCGACGGCCTGGTCTCGTTCGGCTATGTGGTAGGCCTGGATTACAAGAATCCGTGGCTGTCGCCGTTCGACGAGATGCAGCGGCTGAAGACGCATCCCGCCATGCGCAAGCATTTCGCGGGCGGACGGCGCATCAGCTACGGCGCGCGTGCGTTGTCGGAAGGCGGGTTCCAGTCGATACCGAAGCTGAGCTTCCCGGGCGGCGCGCTGATCGGCGATTCGGCGGGGTTCCTCAACCTGCCGAAGATAAAGGGCACGCACTGCGCGATGAAATCCGGCATGCTGGCGGCCGAGGCCGCTGCCGAGGCGCTGGCTGCGGACCGGACGGTCGAGCTGACCGCCTATACAGACAAGTTCCGCGCGAGCTGGCTTTACCCGGAGCTGAAGCGCGAGCGCAACCTGCGGCCGGCTTTCGCCAAGTTCGGGCTGTACGGCTTCATGGCGTATTCCGGGCTGGACACGTTCCTGTTCCGCGGGCGCGCGCCGTGGACGTTCCACCACAAGCATGCCGACCATGACGGCCTGGCCCAGGCGACCGACGCCAACAAGATCGTCTATCCCAAGCCGGACGGTGTCCTGACGTTCGACCGGCTGTCCAGCGTGTTCATCAGCAACACCAACCATGAGGAGAACCAGCCGGTCCACCTGAAGCTGCGCGATCCGTCGCGCTGGTTGGGGGTGAACTGGGAGCAGTACCACAGCCCGGAGAGCCGGTATTGCCCGGCCGGCGTGTACGAGGCGGTCGGCGTGGAGGAGGGCCGTCCGCGACTGCAGATCAACGCGCAGAACTGCGTACATTGCAAGACGTGCGACATCAAGGACCCGACGCAGAACATCGACTGGTCGGCGCCGGAGGGCGGTGGCGGGCCGGCTTATCCTGGCGGGATGTGAAGAAAGCAAGGCCTTCTTTTTTGAAAAAAAGAAGCAAAAAACTTTTGCTCCCTGTCGGCGGTTGCTGAAACAGCCGCCGACAGGGAGCAAAAGTTTTTTGGTCCTTTTTTCAAAAAAAGGACTGCTTGCTTTGCCTTCAGTTGAGCGCGGACCCCGAACCGCCTACGCTCTCCCTATGAACACCCTTCGCGCCGCGCTCCTGCTCACCGTCGCCCTCGCCCCCGCCGCCCGGGCCGCGCGGCCGGCGGATTTCCTGGTGTCGCAGTTCGCGTCGCACCAGGGCGACGCGGCGCTTGCCGCATCCAGCATGGCCAACGCGCTGGCCGGCGACCCGACAAACCCCGAACTGCGGGAGGAGGCGTTCGTGCTGGCGTTGCTCGCCGGCGACAACCAGGCCGAACAACTGGCCAGGTCCCTGCCCGCCAATCCACTGGCACAGCTTCTGCTGGCCACGCGTGCGGCGCATGACGGCAACTGGCAGCAGGCGGAGCTGGACTATGCCGAGCTGCCGCACCAGGCGCTGTCCGACGCGATCCGGCCGTTGCTGCTCGCCTGGGCGCAGCAGGCTCAGGGCGCGTCCGACCGCGCGATGGACACGCTGCAGCCGGCCATCACCGGCGGCAAGCTGGGCGCCATCGCACCGCTGCACGCGGCCCTGC
>CAHJWU010000138.1 GCA_903643085.1 Rhodospirillales bacterium | reverse complement strand
CCGCCCGCCAGCCGGCGAAGCCCAGCACGGCGGCCACCGCGGCGCCGCCCAGCACTTCGAGGAACGGGTCCACGCGTGCCCGGCTGCGGTTCATCTTCAGCAGCGAGCCGTAAAGCGACTGGAACATGGCATTCGCCCGGCGCCGCTCTGTCTCCTCCAGGCGGTAGGCGCGCACAATGCGGGCCTGGGCGAAGCTCTCGTGCAGCAGGGTCGCTGTCTCGCCCATGCGCTCCTGCATGCCGCCAGACGCACGGCGCACCCGCTTGCCCACGCGCTGAATGGGTATGGCCGCCAGCGGATACAGCAGGGCGGCGATCAGGCTGAACTCCCAGTCCAGATAGAACATGGTGCCGACCAGGCCCACCACGGTGACCACGTCGCCTATGGCGTTGACCGCGCGTATCAGCGCCTCGCGCACGGTGGTGGCGTCCGTGGTGAAGCGGGCGGCCAGGGCGGCGGGCGCTTCGCGCTCGAGCCTGCTGAGGTCGGCGCGCACGAGCTGGCCGAACATGCGCTCCTGCAGCTCGCATATCACCAGCAGCACGAGCTGCTGGACCAGCACGGTCTGGCCGTACTGGGCGGCGGCCTTGGCCGACGTGATGGCGAGGACCAAAGCGGGGATCTGGTAGAGGATCCGGCTGTCATGCGCCTCGAACATGCTGAGCGCGCGCTGGATGACCACGGGATACACGGCGGTGAGGCCGGCCATCAGCGCGGTGAGCAGGAGCACCATCAGCAGCCGGCCCTTGTGATGGCGTATGTGCTCGCGCCAGAGCCGCTGCATCATGGCCCGGGTGGTTGTCTCGTCCTGCATCGGGGGCGCGTGTATCACGCGCATGCCGGGCCGCGAAGCCGGGCTCGAGAGACCGGCCTCGCCCGTCATCTTTGAAAGCGGTGCGCCTTGCCGGGGCTGGGCCTAGTGACCCGGTTGCCCGTCTTGCGCAGGTTCGCTGCTGCGCAGGTGCCACAGGCGCTCGTGCGAGGCCATGAGCGGCGCCACTATCGCATCCCGGCGGTCTGGTTTCGGCGCGACGCGAAGGAGCACGAGCTCCAACGTGACGAGCAGGTCACCGGCGACACTCAGCTCGCCTTCGTCGCAGGCGTGATCGAAGGCAGCCTGTATCTTGTCGCTCAACCTGCGGCTGTAGCGTTCCTGATCTTGTGAAGCATTAGATGTAGTCGACTGTGTTTGTGACATGGTGAGGGAAACCTTGCCATTCGCAAGAGACTACTCTGCCAGAAAACACGCAAAGGTCAAAGCGTGACGATCGCGGAATGGTAACGGGCTT
The DNA here is from genome assembly GCA_903643085.1 of Rhodospirillales bacterium. Classification (GTDB taxonomy): domain Bacteria; phylum Pseudomonadota; class Alphaproteobacteria; order Acetobacterales; family Acetobacteraceae; genus BOG-908. The sequence goes on along the minus strand of CAHJWU010000138.1, from coordinate 6,915 downwards.
GGCTTTGCGGTCTCAGCCTACATTCAGCAATGCGGCGATGGGCGCAGGTCCAGTTGCGTCAGCCGGCCGTTCATCTGGAACTCTCCGAAATTCATCGCGAGCTGGTCGGCCACCCCGTTTGCGTAATACACCATGCCGATCTCGTAATCCGGCGTCTCGGCCGCATGGCTGCGCGCGAAGAAGGCGATGTGGACCCGGCCGGACGGCAAGGCTGAAAGTGCCGCCCATTTCTGCTGCGGGTTGACGGTGGCCGGCTTGTTCCAGTTCTCGATGGTGACGAACGTGTCCTGCGCGCCGTCCGCGCCGGTTCCGTCAAACAGCGGCACGCTGAGGAAACGGTGACCGGCGGCGGCGGCATCTATCAGCGCGTTGGTGTGTGCCATGGGCAGCAGCGTGCCGCCCGGCAGCAGCAGGGTGGTCTTCTGCGGGCTGGTGAAATCCGCGTGGCCGCTCCCGCCGGCATGGGTCAGCGTGGCGGTGCCGTCCACCTGCTCGGTCACCGCCGTATCGGTGACCTGCTTGCTGTGGAAATCCAGGTGCGTGCCGTCGTGTGCCTCCAGCGTGGCGTAGTCGGAGACCATGTGCACGTCCTGGCCGTCCTGGTTGGTCAGGTCGATCACCAGATGCTGGGACGTGGTCCAGGCGCCGCAGCTGTCGGTCACGTCGTAGGTCATAGCGCCGTGGGCCGCCATGACGGTCTGTGTCCTGGCGGCGTCCAGGCTGAGCGCGTAGACGGCGTGGTGGGCGGCGAGCGGTGCGGCGTGGGCCGTGGCTGACGCGAGCAGGAAAGGCAGGGCTGCCAGGTGGCGCATGCGGGCTCCGGAGTGTGGGGTGGCAGGCTTAAAGGGTGTCAGACAGGCGCGCCATAGGTAAGCAAGCCGTCCTTTTTGAGAAAGCACCGAGATTTTGCTCTCCCGCACCTACACCAGCCGGGTGGCTCCGGATCGGCGCGGCTGTCGGAGCGTCTTCGGGAACAAAGATCTGCTGCTTCTTTCAAAAAAGCCCTTCTTGCCCCCGCAAAAGCTTGACCAGCGGGCAACCGATCCGTTTTACCCCGCAGGCGAGGCCTTTATCCGGAGATCGACCACCATGCCGACAGCCACAGGCTATGCCGCCCAGCATTCCTTCAGCCGCCTCAAGCCGATCAGCTTCGAGCGCGACGACCCGAAAGCGAACGAGGTTGAGATCGAGGTGCTGTTTTGCGGCATCTGCCACTCAGACATCCACCAGGTGAAGAACGAGTGGGGCAACACCGTCTATCCGTGCATGCCGGGCCATGAGGTGGTCGGACGCGTGTCGCGCGCCGGCGCCAGCGTCACGCGTCACAAGATCGGCGACTTGGTGGGGGTGGGCTGCATGATCGACAGTTGCCGTCACTGCGAGCCGTGTTCGAGCCACGAGGAAAACTACTGCGAAGGCCCGAACAGCTGGCTCGCCACATACAACGGTCCGATGGTGCCCAAGGCGAAGTCGCCGGACGGCAAGAACTCCTACGGCCGGGACAACACATACGGCGGCTACTCAAGCTCCGTGGTCGTTGCAGAGGATTTCGTGCTGAAGATACCGGCCGGGCTTTCGCCGGACGTGGCGGCGCCGATACTGTGCGCGGGTGTCACCACATATTCGCCGATGAAGCACTGGGGCGTGAAGTCCGGCGACAAGGTTGGCATAGTGGGTTTCGGCGGCCTGGGCGACATGGCCGCCAAGCTGGCGCGCGCGATGGGCGCCGACGTCACCCTGTTCACCAGCACGAAGGAGAAGGTCAGCGAGGCGACAAAGATCGGCGTGACCGGCGTATTGTCCAGCGACAAGGACGCGATGAAGAAGCTGGCGGGCAGCTTCGATTTCATCCTCAGCACGGTGCCGGAGAAGCACGACGTCATGCCGTTCGTCGAACTGCTCAAGCGCGACAAGACGCTGGTGGTGGTGGGCGCGCTGGAGCCGCTGGCGCCGGTCAACAACCAGGAGGTGGCGTTCCACCGCAAAAGCGTTGCCGGGTCGCTGATCGGCAACATCGCCGACACGCAGGAAGTGCTCGATTTTTGCGCCGAGCATAAAATCGGGCCTGACGTGCAGGTGATTCCGATCCAGGAGGTGAACCACGCCTACAAGGAAGTGCTGAAGGGCGACGTGCGGTTTCGGTATGTGATCGACCTGGCCAGCTTGAAGCTTGACGAGTAGGAGCAAGGCCTTCTTTCTTGAAAGAAGTAAAGGGTTTCCCACTCCGCCGCTGCGGTTCTGCTCGGTCAGCCGGCGACAGGAAACAAAGTTTACTTTTTTCAAGAAAGGAGGCCTTGATCCCTTTCGAGAAGATTAGCTTAAAATGCAATGAAACAGGACAATCAGTCCTTTTCTGCAAAAAGGATTGAAGAAATTTCTGCTCTCTGTCGCAGATCTGAATGGGCAGCCGGAAGCCGAGGGTGGAAGCTGCTGTCTGGCCGCCTATGAGGCCTTCAGGGACGTCACCGCACACCTGCGCGCTTCCCCGACAAGGCTCGCAACGTGAAGCGGCTACGTTCCTCTTTGGGTTACATTGTCCTACCCAGTTCACCGCCTCCCGGCCCGGCAAAGTGCCGAAACAGTCGCTCGATGCTGTTCCATTCCGGGCAGCGCACTTCAGGGGGCGCACGCTAGTCAGGGTCAGTGTTCCACGCGACTGCGTGGACCTGCCGCGCCGATGCAGCCTAGTTCGGATCACTTTCCGATTGACCTGACCCGGAACTTGCGCGAGGCATACGGGCGTAATGCTTTGCATTTTCGAAGCATGCGATCGGGTGGAGAAAGTGGCATGATTCTTGTGCAGCGGGTTCTTATGGCCGGATCGCTGATGGCTCTGGCTGGCGCTGCGGCTTGCGTTTCGGCATCGGCGCAGACGTTCCAGCAGCGGCAAGACCGTGACCAGGTGTCCGAGCACATCGCGGACGCCAACAGGACGTGTGGCACGAACGTGGCCCTGACGGTCGACTGGAACAGCTTCGCCGGCGCGAAATCGGCGCCGGAGAATACCAACGCCCAAAGCGCCTGGGCCTTCATCGTCAATGCGACCGATGCGTTGGACGCGGTCTGCCGCGAGAGTGCCGAAGACAAGGCGATGATCGCCAACAATCTCCGCGCGATCAGGGTCAGTCACACCGCTGCGGAACAGATGAGCTACCGTAACGGCGTGCTCACCTACGGCGTGCCATACACGGGTGCGGCCTACAACACACTCGAGAAATACATGCTTAACAACATCGGTGGAGCGGGCGTTGGCCAGGGAAAGCCGGTCAAGTCCGTCATCGATGGGCTGAAGCAGCGGCTGAACTTTCCAAATTAGCTTGGATACAGATCGGCACGTCAGCGAGCGAGGAGGCAGTTCCTTCAAAAGGCAGTCAGACAGCCGGTAAGTTCGCCCATCTCCGGCGCGCAAGTGATTTTGCGTGAAAGTGATCGGCGGGATGGCGGACAGGATGGAGGTTTGCTTCTTGCCTCAAAGCGGCGTTCCTTTCACTCCGCAGCCGCGGAATAGCTGTCCACTGGCGCGCAGGTGCAGGCAAGGTTCCGGTCGCCGTAGGCGTTGTCGACGCGTTTGACCGGCGGCCAGTACTTGCCGCCTGCCAGGCCCGCCGGATAAGCCGCCGTCTCGCGCGAATACCCGTGGCGCCAGTCGGACGTTGCGATTTCGGCGGCCGTATGCGGCGCCTGACGCAACGGGTTGTCGATGCGGTCGGCGCGGCCGTCGGCGATGGCGGTGATCTCGCCGGCTATGCCGATCATCGCGTCGCAGAAGCGGTCAATCTCCGCGCGCGGTTCGCTTTCGGTGGGCTCCACCATGAGCGTACCGGGGACGGGCCAGGACATGGTGGGCGCGTGAAAGCCATAATCCTGCAGGCGCTTGGCGATGTCTTCGACCTGTACGCCGGCGGCGGACGCGAAACCGCGGCAATCGAGTATGCATTCGTGGGCGACCGTGCCTTGCGCGCCGCGGTAGAGGATGGGGTAGTGCGGTGCGAGGCGGGCGGCGATGTAGTTGGCGCTCAGGATGGCGATTTCGGTGGCCTGTTTCAGGCCGGCAGCCCCCATCAGCCGGATGTACGCGTAGCTGATGGGCAGGATGGTGGCGCTGCCGAACGGGGCCGCCGAGACCGGGCCGATGCCCGTGGCGGGGCCGGAATCCTCGCGGAACGGGTGGTTGGGCAGGAAGGGCGCCAGGTGGGCCGCCACGCCGATCGGGCCGATCCCTGGGCCGCCGCCACCGTGCGGGATGCAGAAGGTCTTGTGCAGGTTCAGGTGGCAGACGTCCGCACCGATCTGGCCGGGGCTGGTCAGGCCGAGCTGCGCGTTCATGTTGGCGCCGTCCATATAGACCTGGCCGCCCTGGGCGTGGATGATCTCGCAGATCTCGGCGATCTGTTCCTCGAACACGCCGTGTGTGCTGGGGTAGGTGATCATCAGCGCGGCCAGCGCGCCCGCGTGCTTCTCCGCCTTGGCGCGCAAATCGGCGACGTCGATGTTGCCGTCGCGGTCGGAGCCGACGACGACGATGCGCAGGCCGGCCATCGCGGCGCTGGCGGGGTTGGTGCCGTGCGCGCTGCTGGGGATCAGGCAGATGCGGCGCGCATCCTCGCCGCGCGAGGCGTGATAGGCGCGTATGGCGAGAAGGCCGGCATATTCGCCCTGGCTGCCGGCGTTGGGCTGCAGGCTGACGCTGTGGAAACCGGTGGCGCGCGCGAGCCAGGTAGACAGGTTCGCGATCAGGGTCGCGTAGCCCCGCGTCTGCGCGGCGGGCGCGAACGGGTGGATGTTGGCGAAGCCTGGCCAGGTGATCGGCAGCATCTCCGCCGTGGCGTTCAGTTTCATCGTGCAGGAGCCGAGCGGGATCATGCCGCGGTTCAGCGCGATGTCGCGGTCTTCGAGTTGCTTCAGGTAGCGCAGCATGGCGTGTTCGGCGTGGTGCGCGGTGAACACGGGATGGGTGAGTATTGGCGAGTTGCGGATGAGGCTGAGCGGGATCGAGGCGGGTGCAGCCTCGGCCGGTCGGTCGAAGAGGGCGCAGAGACGGTGCAACTCCTCGCGGGTCACCGTCTCGTCCATGGCGATGGCCACGGCGCTTGCGTCCAGGCGGCGGATGTTGAAGCCGGCTTCCAGCGCGCGGGCGATCAGCGCATCTGTGCCGGCGCCGGTCTCCAGCGTGATGGTGTCGAAGAAATCCGCGTGGCGCAGCGTGTGGCCGGCGCGCGAAGCGGCGTCCGCCAGCACGCGGGCTTGCAGGTTGACGCGGCGGGCGATGCGCAGCAGGCCGGCGGGGCCGTGCCAGACAGCGTAGAAGCCGGCGATCACGGCCAGCAGAACCTGCGCGGTGCAGATGTTGCTGGTGGCGCGCTCGCGGCGGATGTGCTGTTCGCGGGTCTGTAGCGCCAGGCGAAGGGCAGGGTGGCCGGCGGCATCGATGCTGCGGCCGACCAGGCGGCCGGGCATCTGCCGCCTGGTGGCTTCCGTGGTGGCGAAGAAGGCCGCATGCGGGCCACCAAAACCCATCGGCACGCCAAAGCGCTGCGTGCTGCCGACGACGACGTCCGCCCCCATCTCGCCAGGCGGCGTCAGCATCACCAGGCTGAGCACGTCCGCGCACACGATGGCCAGCGCGCCGGCTTCGTGGGCGGCGGCGGTCTCCATCTGCAGCGGGCGTATGGCGCCCGTGGTCCCCGGGTATTGCAGCACCACGGCAAACGGGTTGGCCGCACCGATTGCGGCCACGTCGCCGGGTGCGAAATCCACGAGCGTCCAGTCCAGCGGGCGGGCGCGTGTTTCCAGCACGGCGCGGGTCTGCGGGTGCAGGTCTTGGGCTACGGCCACTACGCGCGACCCGGTGCGCGACAGGCCGTGCGCCATGGCGACCGCTTCCGCCGCGGCGGTGGCCTCGTCCAGCAGCGAGGCGTTGGCGACAGGCAGGCCGGTGAGGTCGGCCACCATGGTCTGAAAGTTCAGCAGCGCTTCCAGCCGGCCTTGCGCGATCTCCGCCTGATAAGGGGTGTAGGCGGTGTACCAGCCCGGGTTCTCCAGCACGTTGCGCAGGATGACCGGCGGGGTGTGCGTGTTGTGGTAGCCGCAGCCGATCAGGCTTTTCGTGCGGCTGTCGTTCTGCGCGGCGAGGCCGGCCAGCTCGGCCAGCACAGCGGCCTCGTCGGCGGCCGGCGGCAGATCCATCGGCTGCGCGGTGCGTATGCCGGCCGGGATGGTGCGCGCCATAAGCGCGTCCAGCGAGGACGCGCCCACTTCCTGCAGCATAGCCAGAATGTCGGGCTCGCTCGGCCCGATGTGGCGGGCGACGAACGCGTCAGGCGCTTCAAGTGTGTCCAGATCGGCCAGGCTGGTCATGGTGCTACAGCGTCTCCAGGAAGCTCTCGTAGGCCTCCTCGTCCATCAGTGTATCGAAGATGTCCTCGTCGCCCGGCTCCATGCGCCAGAACCAGCCTTCGCCTGCAGGGTCGCGGTTGATCAGGCCCGGGTCGTCGACGATGTTGTCGTTGATCTCGGCGACGCGGCCGGCGAGCGGGGCATAGACGTCGTTCGCCGCCTTCGTGCTCTCCACGGTGGCCACGGATTCGCCCTCTACGATCTCGCGGTCGGTGGCCGGCAGTTCGACGAACACGATGTTGCCCAGCGCTTCCTGGGCGTGGTCAGTGATGCCGATTGTCAGCGTGCCGTCATCTTCCAGGCGGACCCATTCGTGGTCTTTGGTGTAGCGTGTCTCTGCCATGTGTCTGCTCGCTTATCTAACGAAACGGTGGGGAACGAAGGGCAGGGGTGCTACCACCGCGGGCAGGAGCTGACCCCTGACCAGCAAAGCGAGCGGCGTGCCCTCGGTTGCCAGGTCCCGCCGCACGTAGCCCATGGCGACCGGCGCGCCGAGGCTGGGCGAGAAGGTGCCGGACG
>CAHJWU010000137.1 GCA_903643085.1 Rhodospirillales bacterium | reverse complement strand
AGCCGCAAGGCGCACGGGAGCGGACACGTCGCGCGCGCCTGGCCAAAGCCAAGTCGCTCGAAGCTGTGGGGACCTGAGCGCGATGTTGGTGCTCGATCATGATCGTGCCGGCGGGTACTGGGGGGCGGTGTATGCGTTCTGTGCGGTGCGCGGCCTGCGGGTGATCGTCGACGGTCCTGTCGGCTGCGAGAACCTGCCGGTGACGGCCGTGCTGCACTACACGGACGGGCTGCCGCCGCACGAATTGCCTGTGATGGTCACGGGCCTGTCGGAGGACAACCTTTCCTCCGAGGGCACTGAGGGCGCGATGCGTCGTGCCGCGGCGGCGGGTGATCCCGACCTGCCGGCTGTGGTGGTGACGGGCAGCATCGCCGAGATGATCGGCGGCGGTGTCACGCCGGAGGGCAGCAACCTGCTGCGCTTCATTCCGCGCACGATAGACGAGGACCAGTGGCAGGCGGCGGACCGCGCGATCTACTGGCTGTGGACCGAGTTCGGCTCGAAGAAAACCAGGATCAAGCCGCGACCGGCGCGGACGCCCGGCGTGAAGCCGCGGGTGAACATACTCGGGCCGATCTACGGCACCTTCAACATGCCGTCCGACCTGGCCGAGATACGCCGGCTCGTCGAGGGCGTGGGCTGCGAGATCAACCTGGTGTTTCCGCTCGGCAGCCACGTGGAGGACATCGCTCGCCTGCCCGATGCGGACGTGAACGTCTGCATGTATCGGGAGTTCGGCCGCAAGCTGTGCGAGGCGCTGGACCGGCCATACCTGCAGGCGCCAATCGGCATCTTCGCCACCACGAATTTCCTGCGCGCGCTGGGAGAGCTGACGGGCATCGATCCCGAGCCGTTCATCGAGAGCGAGAAGCACACCACGATCAAGCCGATCTGGGATCTTTGGCGCAGCGTCACGCAGGATTTCTTCGCCACCGCCAGTTTCGCCATCGTTGCCACCGACACCTACGCACGCGGGGTCAGGCAATTCCTGGAAGACGAGATGGGTGTGCCCTGTACCTTCGCGTTCTCGCGCACTGCCGGCACCAAGCCGGACAATGCCGCGGTCAGGCGCGCGTTGAAGGCAACGCCGCCTCTGGTGCTCTACGGTTCCTTCAACGAGCGCATGTACGCAGCCGAGCTGGGCGCGCGTTGCATGTTCATCCCGGCGTCGTTCCCAGGTGCGATCATCAGGCGCGCGACGGGCACGCCGTTCATGGGGTACGCAGGAGCGACCTGGATCATCCAGGAGTATTGCAACGCGCTGTTCGACGCGCTGTTCCACATCCTGCCGCTGGCGACCGAGATGGATCGCGTCGATCCCACACCGGCGCGCGACCAGGCGCAGACCCCCTGGGACGAGGACGCGCTGGCCTCGCTGGACGCGGCGGTAGAGCGCGAGCCGTTCATCGTGCGCATTTCAGCCGCGCGGCGCCTGCGCGACCGCGTAGAGCAGGATGCGCGCGCCGCCCGCGAGGGCCGGATATCGGCTGAGCGCGTTGCGCGCTCGCTGGAGCTGCAACCGACATGACAGGCGCAGCCACGCAGAAATCGGAGCAGGTGCGGCTAGCCCGCCTGTCTCCCAGACAGCCGCCCGGCGCCGCCGGACGGAGACCAGCCCTGCCGATTCTGGCCACGGGTTCCTGGCCGCGCGGGATCAGCGCGGCACACAACGGAGGTAATTGATATGTCGGACGTCACACGACGGCCCGTTGCGGCTTCAGGGCTGACGGAGACCGAAGCCAAGGAGTTCCACGCGATATTTCTGCAGAGCTTCATCGGTTTCGTGGTTGTGGCCGTAGTCGCCCACATCCTGGTTTGGCTGTGGCGCCCCTGGCTGCCTGGGCCGAACGGCTACCAGACCTCGATGCTTGATGGCGCGCACCACGTGGCGCACGCCGTGACCTCGATGTTCACCTAAGGGGGAGGACGGACATGTTCCGCGTTTGGCTGCTTTTCGACCCGCGCCGCGTCCTGGTTGCGCTGTCGATCTTTCTGTTCGTGCTCGCATTGCTGATCCATTTCATCCTGCTCAGCACGGATCGTTTCAACTGGCTGGAAGGCCCGCATCACGGCATGGTCGCCCAGCAACTGGCGCCGTTGCCGTCCGGCACGAAGTAGGCTGTTCATGGCGGCGGGCGGAGAGACATCCGTTCGCCGCCAGACGAGCCTGCTCTTGACCCGCATGCAGCACCCGGCATGCACGCGTTGCGTACAATGAGGAGCGTCTGGCTATGGCGATGCTAAGTTTCGAAGGCAAGTACCGCGTGCGTGGCGGGACACTCGTGGGCGGGGACCTGTTTGATTTCTGGTGGGGGCCGTTCTACGTCGGCTTTTTCGGCGTCACGACGGTGTTTTTCTCCCTGTTGGGCACGTTGCTGATCCTGTACGGTGCCTCGCTGGGCCATACCTGGAACGTCTGGCGCATCAACATCGCGCCGCCGGACCTGAGTTACGGCCTCGCGTTTGCGCCGATCAAGGAGGGCGGCCTCTGGCAGGCAATCACGATCTGCGCCATCGGCGCCTTCTGCTCCTGGGCGCTGCGCCAGGTGGAGATCTCGCGCAAGCTCGGCATGGGCTATCACGTGCCGTTCGCGTTCAGCGTGGCGATCTTCGCGTATGTGGCGCTCGAGGTGATACGTCCCGTGCTGATGGGATCCTGGGGATACGCGTTTCCCTACGGCATACTCTCGCATCTCGACTGGGTGTCCAACACCGGCTACCAGTACCTGCATTTTCACTACAACCCGGCGCACATGCTGGCGGTGTCGTTCTTTTTCACGACCACGCTGGCACTGTCGCTGCACGGCTCGCTCGTGCTCTCCGCCGCCAACCCTGCAAAGGGCGAGGCGATGAAAACCGCCGAGCACGAAAACACGTTCTTCCGCGACATCATCGGCTACTCGATAGGCACGCTGGGCATACATCGGCTGGGATTGTTTCTGGCACTGTCCGCGGGCTTCTGGAGTGCGATCTGCATAATCATAAGCGGCCCGTTCTGGACAGCCGGCTGGCCGGCCTGGTGGGGCTGGTGGCTGAACCTGCCTATCTGGAAATGACCAGCTCCCTGCCGGTTGCTGGAAGAGTGCCGGCGGGGACCAAACGCCTCCTGCTTCTTTCAGAAAAGCAGGCTTTGCTTGCCTCAGCCTTGTAAAAGAACAAACAACGGACGCGCGATCATGGCAGAGTATCAAAACATCTTCACGAGGTTACAAGTCCGCGGCCCTCTCTACGCGGGCACGCCGATAGAAGCCCACACTGCCTTCTCGCGCAGCAGTGCCCCCCGTTTCAGCCATCTGTTCGGACGGCTGGGCGACGCGCAGGTGGGCCCGATCTATCTCGGCATCAGCGGTCTGGCGGCGCTGATCTGCGGTTTCATCGCCTTCGAGATCATCGGGCTGAATATGTGGGCGTCGGTGGGCTGGGATCCGGTGCAGTTCCTCCGCCAGCTTCCCTGGCTGGCGCTGGAGCCGCCCGCGCCTGCTTACGGGCTGCGCATTCCGCCGCTCGCCGAAGGCGGCTGGTGGCTGCTGGCCGGCTTCTTCCTCACCGCGTCCATCCTGCTGTGGTGGACACGCATCTACCTCCGAGCCCGCGCGCTGGGGCTGGGCAGCCACACCGCCTGGGCGTTCGCCGCGGCGATCTGGCTGTATCTCGTGCTCGGCTTCATCCGTCCGCTGCTCATGGGTTCCTGGGCAGAGGCGGTGCCGTTCGGCATCTTCCCGCATCTGGACTGGACGGCCGCGTTCTCGCTGCGCTACGGCAATCTGTTCTACAACCCGTTCCACATGCTCTCGATCGTGTTCCTGTATGGCTCCACTTTGCTCTTCGCCATGCATGGCGCCACGGTGCTCGCCACCAGCCGCTACGGCGCGGAACGCGAGCTGGAGCAGATCGCCGACCGCGGCACGGCATTTGAGCGTGGCGGGCTGTTTTGGCGCTGGACGATGGGTTTCTGCGCTTCGGCGGAGAGCATCCACCGCTGGGCGTGGTGGTTCGCCGTCTTATGCCCGCTGACCGGCGGCATCGGCATCTTGCTGACCGGCACTGTCGTGGACAACTGGTATATCTGGGGACAGCACCACGGCCTGGTGCCGGATTATCCGGCGACCTGGGGCCCTGTCGTTGATCCGGCGACCCTTCCTGGAGCACCAAAATGACCGACAAGATCGAAGGCGAAGGCGATGACGCCAAGATGGTGTCAGACAAGGTCGACACGGGGAAGGGCGTTCTCTTTCCCGTGGCACTGGTGGTGGTCGCCGGCGGCACGTTGCTCGGCATATCCGCTTTGCGTGGCATGGATCGTCCGCCCGTCGTCGGCGTGCAGCGCGGCTTCCGCGGCACGGCGATGGACCAGATCTACAACCCGCGCACGATCAATGCTCTCGCTTCGCAGTTGAAGATACCCAAGAGCCTGCCGCCCGCGAGCCCGGACGGCATCAAGGCCGCCGTCGCTTACAAGAACGTGCAGGTGCTGAAAAACCTCAGCGTGGCCCAGTTTACCCGCCTGATGGTTAGCCTGACCAACTGGGTGGCGCCCAAGCAGGGCTGCGCCTACTGCCACAACGTGGCGAATATGGCGTGGGACGGGCTTTACACGAAGGTGGTGGCCCGCCGCATGATCCAGATGACGCAGAACATCAACCAGAACTGGCAAAGCCACGTGCAGAACGTGGGCGTCACCTGCTACACCTGCCATGGCGGCAATCCGGTGCCGAAAAACATCTGGTTCAACTCTCCTGGCCAGATAGCGGCCACGGGCGCTGCCGAGACTCAGACGGCCATGGCGCATCCCTCGGGCGTGATCAACGACAGTTCGCTGCCATATGATCCGTTCACGCCCTACCTGGAACAGGCGTCAGACATACGCGTGCAGGGAACCACGGCGTTGCCGACAGACAACCTGCACTCGATAAAGCAGACGGAGGGCACCTACGCGCTGATGATCCATTTCGGACAGGCGCTCGGGGTGAACTGCACATACTGCCACAACACGGAGTCGTTCGGGGACTGGTCGAGAAGTTCGCCGGCGCGCGTGAACGCCTGGTATGGCATCAGGATGGTGCGCGACGTCAACAACGCTTATATGAACTCGCTGCACGACGTGTTTCCGGCATACCGGAAGGGCGAGCTGGGCGACAACGCCAAGGTAAACTGCACGACCTGCCACCAGGGGCTTTTCAAACCGCTATACGGCGTCAGCATGGTGCAGACCTTCCCGGAGCTGCGCACGACTCAGACGGCAGTGCTGGCGTCGGCCACGCCGTCAGCCGCGCCGACACTTGCCGAGGCGCCGGCCGCGCCGCCAATGCAGCCTGCAGGACCCACGCCGGCTACAGCCCCGCATTCCTAGGCGGAGCGGACAAGCCGAACCGGGTGCCTGGAGCGGGCACCCGGTTTCAGCATTGTCAAACAACAGGTTTTACTGCTTGCGTTCTCCCGGTCCTACGACCCCTTGGGCGCGTAAGCCACGCACCAGCCTTCCGGACTGATCGCGCCGCTCACCACCTTGCAGGCGTTCGGCGCGATGAAGTTGGCGCAGCCGCTGCACTTCTGACCGTCCTTGGGAGCATTCTGGTATTGCACCACGCTCTGCTCGACCTTGCTGTCGGCATCCTGGGCCCGGGCTGCGGTCGCCAGCATGCCGCCGGCAAGAATAGCCAAGCCCGTACGTAGCACGCCGCGGCGTGAGGCAACATCGGCATCGCGCATGGTTTCTCCTCCAGTTTGGCCTCTGAGCTGGCCAGGGGCGAGCCTGCCATGAGGCTCGATTGTTCTGCAACGCAGGTCGGGGCGCTATGTTGCCTGGCAAGGTCCTGCCGCCCGGGCCCCTATGCCGCCGGCTTGCCAGAAGCGCTTGCGCGCCCGAAATCCGCTGCATGGGCCCAGCCATACGTATCGAAAACCTGTCCCTGCGCTTCGGTCAGGGGCTGTTGTTCGACGATTTCTGCATGCGCCTTCCCGGCGGCGAGCTCACCGCTCTGCTTGGCGCCAGCGGTGTCGGCAAGACGAGCCTTCTGCGTGTCCTCGCCGGCTTCATCCCGGCTTCCGGCCGGATCACCACCGGGTCCGGGGCGGGCCTTGCCGGCCAGGTTGCCTATATGGCTCAGGAGGACCTGCTGCTGCCGTGGCGGTCCGCCCTGGCCAACATCATGCTTGGTGCCACGCTGCGTGGCGTCCGGCCGGACCGCGCCAGGGCGGGGGCGCTGCTGCAGTCCGTGGGGCTGGCCGGGCAGGCGAACGCTCTGCCCGCCACGCTTTCAGGCGGCATGCGCCAACGCGTGGCGCTTGCCCGCACGCTCTACGAGGAGCGCCCCGTCGTGCTGATGGACGAACCGTTCTCCGCGCTGGACCAGCTCAGCCGGGCGCGCATGCAGACGTTGGCGGCGGGGTTGCTGCGCGGGCGGACCGTGCTGCTGATCACGCATGACCCGCTGGAAGCCTGCCGCCTGGCCAGCAGGATACACGTCATGTCCGGCTTCCCGGCCCGGCTTTCGGAACCTGTGGTGCTGGCCGGCGCCACGCCGCGTCAGGTGGACGATCCAAGCGTCCTGCAACACCAGGGCGGATTGCTGCGTGCTCTGCTGGGCGAGGCGGCATGAGGCCGCTGGTGACGGCAGCAGGGCTGGTGGCGCTGTGGTGGGCGGTCCAGGCCGGCTTTGACGTGCCCGCCTACCTGCTTCCCTCGCCGCAAGCCGTGGCTCGCGCGCTGTGGATGCAACGCGCCACGCTTGCCGCCGACACGCTGACCACGGCGGTGGAGACGCTGGCCGGGCTGGGCCTGGGTATCGCACTGGGCGCCGGCTCCGCCCTGCTGATCACGCTCTCCGCCGGCCTGCGGCGCTGGCTGCTGCCGCTGCTGTTGCTGAGCCAGGCGGTGCCGGTGTTCGCCGTGGCCCCGATCCTGGTCCTGTGGCTGGGGTTTGGCCTGGCCAGCAAGGCGGCCCTGGCCGGAATCGTCATCTTCTTCCCGGTCATGTCCGCCTTCCATGACGGGCTGCGGCGCGTGCCGCAAGGCTGGCTGGACCTGGCTGACAGCATGGGCGCGCCGGCCTGGCGCACGCTGCTGTTCGTGCGCGTGCCGGCCGCCCTGCCGTCTTTGGGCGCCGGCCTGCGCGTGGCGGCCTGCTGGGCGCCGGTCGGGGCCGTCATAGGCGAATGGGTCGGCGCCTCCTCCGGCCTGGGCTACCTGATGCTGAATGCCAATGCGCGGGTGCGCACGGATGTGGTGTTCGCGGCGCTGGCCGTGCTGTCGGCGATGACGATAGGGCTCTGGTGGGGGACCGACCGGCTGCTAAGGCGGTTGCTCTACTGGCAGCCGGAATGACCCGTGGCGCGGACGGACAGGACCGGGCCACCGGTGGAACGGCGCACGGCCTGCGGCTCGACGAGGTGTCGCCGGACTGGCCGAAGCTGACGCTGGCGGAGCTCGGCCCGGTTCTGGCGCGGTTCCGCGCTGTCGGCGCGGCGGAGGCGGTTGTCTGGCATAGCGGGCGGCCGTTCGCCGCAAGCGCCATCGTGCAAGGCGCCGGCGCCCGCGTTTTCGTCAAGCGGCACGATCCGCGCGTGCGGGATCTGGCGGACCTGGCCGAGGAGCACGCCTTCATCGCGCATCTGCGGCGGGAGGGGGCGGCTGTTCCGGCGGTGCTGGCGGCTGACGGGAACGGTGCGACGGCGGTGGCCGGACCGGCTGGCGTGTACGAGGTGCACGCGCTGGCTGAGGGGAAGGATAGCTACCGCGACGCGCATTCCTGGACGCCGCTGCGCAGCGGCGAGGATGCGGCGTCGCTTGGTTACGCGCTTGGCCGGCTGCACGTGGCGGCAGAAGGATTCGCGGCTCCTGCGCGCACGACTTTCCTGGTGGTTGCGGGCGACGCACTGCTTCGTGCGCCTGATCTGGCCACCGGCCTGGCGGCCCGGCTGGCGGCGGATGACCTGCTGCGCGATGCCCTGCGAGACCGACCCTGGCGAGCGGATTTCGCCGAGGTGCTGACACCGTGGCACTTGGCCTTGCTGCCTTTTCTGGCGGAAATTGAGCCGCTTTGGGCGCATGGCGATCTGCATGCTTCCAACCTGCTGTGGCAAGGTGGACGCGTGTCGGCCGTCCTGGATCTCGGCATGTGCAACCGCGCCAGCGCGCCGTACGACCTTGCGACGGCGATAGAGCGTAACGCGATTGCCTGGCTGGAACCGGGCGTAAGCAAGGGGCGTCCG
>CAHJWU010000136.1 GCA_903643085.1 Rhodospirillales bacterium | reverse complement strand
GGGCCCTGCGCCGGCCGCCGGCCGTGCGGCCCGATGCTGTCGGCGAAGTGTGACAGCCGGCCGACGGTGTAGTTCCGCACCGTCTGCACCTTGTGTTCCACCGTGGCCGCGTAGCGCGGCAGGTCCGTCGTCAGCTCGGCGATCTGCGAGCCGATGACGCCGCCGATGGCGAGTATCACCCCCAGAGCGAGGATCACGCCGAGCAGGACGGACGGGATGCGGCCGAGCCGCAGGCGGCGCAGGAGGGCCACCAGCGGCTCCAGGAGGAACGCCAGCAGCAGCGCCAGGGTGACGGGGACCAGCACCTCGCGGCCGAAATACAATATGGCCACCACCATCACGAACAGCGTGACGACGCGCGAGGCGTCCGGGCTGCCGGCCTGGGCTACGGTCTTGGCGGGCGCGGGCGGCGCGGATTTCGAGGGGTCGGGCATGCGGCGTGTGGTCTCCGGCGGCGGGGAAGGCAAGCAAGGCCTTCTTTTTTGAAAAAAAGAAGCAAAAAACGTCCTCTCCCTGTCGGCGGCCGTTTCAGCACTCCCCGACAGGGACCAAAAGTTTTTTGCTTCTTTTTTTCAAAAAAGAAGGCCTTGCCTGCTTCGGAACGGTCAACCTCTAAGCCGGGATCTCAGCGCGCTGGACCGGCAGGCACGTTCTGGCCGGCCCGGTGCGAGAAGCAGCCCATCTCGTAGCAGCCGAACAGCGCCGCGGCGCCGATGCCTATGGCCACCTTCGTCCCGGTGGACAGGCCGGCCGGCGCCGCGCGGCCGGCCGCGCCCACGGTCGCCACCAGCCGTTGCGCCTGCTTCGGGCCGCCCCCGTCGGGGATCAGGTCCACCTTGATCTGGGTGCCCGGCGGCAGCGAGCCGACATAGCCTCCGAAGGCCAGCAGGCTGGCGAACACCTTTCCGTCCACGGCGATGATCTGGTCGCCCCGCCTGAAGCCGGCCTGCGCGCCGGGAGAGCCCCGGCGCACCTCCTTTACGCGTATGATGTCGAACGCCAGCCCGTCGTCCATGACGTGCTGCGCGCGCTCGATGTCCATGCCGAGCGCGCCGCCGTTGCGTGGCAGCGACGCCGCGTCCTCCTGGCTGACCAGGCGGTAGCCCATCGGGTTGTCCGCCCTGGCCGGCGCCGCCGTCCAGGGCAGCGCCAGACAGGCCGAAACGGCCGCGGCGAGGAGGCGCGTGCGCATCCGGGCCGCGGCGACGCTACGGCGCCGCATCGCGCTAGACCGAGACGGTGCCCTCGTCGGGCACCTGTCCGTTCGGGGTCATGCCGGACACCGCGTGGGGCAAATGCTGGCTGAGCTGGCCGAGGAAATCCTGCGGCTGCATGCCGGCCTGGCTGGCCATGGCCTGCACCCGGTCCTGGCCGAACACGCTCTGCAGCTGGTCCGGCGAGACGGGCTGGTTCTGTCCGTTGCCGACCCAGGACTGCGCGATGTGACCGAGCCCCGCCTGCTCGAACATCGAGACCAGGCCGCCGACGCCGCCGCCCATGCCACCCATGCCGGGCTGGCCGCCCATGCCCGTCATGCCGGCCTGGCCGCCCATGCCGCCCATGGCCGATTGCTGCTGTCCGCCGCCGAGCAGGCTGGACAGGACGCCGCCCATCGGCGAGCCGCCGCCCCCGCCGCCCATCAAGCCGCCGATGACCTGGTCAAGTAGTCCCATGATGCCGTTCCTTGGATGTTATGCCGGTCAGCGGAGCGAACGCCTGCCGATCACGGCGTGGTAGAGAACCAGCACGACGACCGCGCCGACCACGGCCACGAACATGCTGTAGATGTTCAGCCCGGTGACGGGCGCCGCACCCAGGGAGGTGAACAGGAAACCGCCCACCATGCTGCCAATGATGCCGAGCACAATGTCGAGAAGCAGGCCTTCGCCGCTCTTGTTGACGATCTGGCTGGCGATGAAGCCGGCGATGAGTCCGAGGATGAGCCAGCCGATGATGGACATGTCCGTTTTCCTTTGTGTCGAGTGGAGGGTTGGAAGCGCGGCAGGAAGGCGAGCCGCGCCGTTCTAATCGAGAGAAAGCTGAAAGACCCCTGCTCCGGCGGCGCCGCGTATGCGCCGACCGCCGCAGATGCGCCAGGCTGCCTGCCGCAGTCCAGCACCGCCCGGGAGCCGTCGCGAGGCGGGCGAAAGCTTGCCGTCCGTAAGCAAGCGGCAGACCTTCGCCTCCCCGCGCCGCAGGCTGGCGCCGCGCGCGAACACGCCAGCGCCGTTCGGTGTCAGACGCCCGTCTTGCGCGTCGTGGTGTCGTAGGTGGAACCGCCCGGCTCGCCCGCCAGCTTGGTGATCTCCACGTCCTCGCGGCGCACCGTGTCGCGCACCGTCTCGGTGCGGTCCGCCGCCTCTTTCCTGATGCCGATTTCCTCGACCACGCGCGCGGTCTTGGAGACCACGGCCTCCTCGCCGGACTCCGTCACCGCGATCGTGCGGTCGCTGAAGCTGTCCGTCACCGGCCGGCCGTCGGTGACGGGACGGCGCTCGATGGTGACCGTTTCGTCGTGCAGGCGGACCTTCTCCTCGACGGGGGTTTCCACGACGAAGCGGCGTATGCGGGTGGTGCCGCGGTTGACCACGCGCTTGCCGACGGCGAGTGTCTCCTCGGACAGCTGTATCCTGTCGTCGCCGGCGCCGGCGCGGGTGTCCGCGCGTGCGGCGGTGCCTGCCGGAGCCGCGGCCGCCTGGGTCGCTCTAGCCTGGGTCGCCCCCGTCCCGGTCGCCCCCATCTGGGTCAGGCCGTAGCTGCCGGCGCGCTCGTCGATGTCGATCGGCGCGTGGCTCTCCAGGATGGCCGTCACCGCGGCCACATGCTCGTCGGGCACCCTCACCGTCACGGCGTTCGACCCGCCGCTGACGCTGCGGTCATAGACCGCGGTGTCGTGGTCCGGCTCGCCGCCGAACAGGCTGGACCAGAAGCCGGTGTTCTCCGTGCGCGGCGCCGCGCTGGTCGAACTGCCGGCGTAGCTGCCTTCCCGGGCATGGCGGTGGATCGCCTGCTCCGGAACGTTGGCCTGCAGGAGGTCCTGCACGGCGAGTTCGGCGTGCGCCGGCGTGTCGTAGACGGCGACGATTGTCTGTTCTGTCATGGTCTGACCCCTTGATTGGTGAAGATGCTGTTGCCCGCACCGGCAACGCCGGGCGCACCGGGAACCGAGCTGCGACAGCGGATGGAGTGATCGTTGTGTCCGTCCTCAAGCAGGCCGCCGTCCTGCCGCCGCCTTTTGGCGATAACGGCCGTCCTGCCGCCCGGCGCCGCAGTTAGCGAGCCTTTCTGGCCGTGACAACTCAATGTTCTGAGTGGTTTAGCCTGCTCGCGCCAAGTCGTTTAGCACCGGGCGCGCGTGACATCTGCACTAGCGCGTCTTTGCGCGGCCGGTTTTCGCGGGCGTTGTCCGTGGCTTGGCGGCCGCACCCAGGCCGCGTTCGCGGGCCCAGACGATGACCGCGCTGCGTTTGCCTATGCCGAGCCTGGCGTAGATCGCGGACACGTGATTTCTCACGGTGTTGCGCGTGATGCCGAGCCGGGCGGCGATCTCCGCGTCAGACAGGCCCTGGGCCACGTGCGACAGCACCTCGCGCGCGCGGTCAGGCAGGGCGGACACCTCGGCTATCTTGCCGGCAGGGCGGCCGGTGCCGGGAACCGCCGCCAGGCGCTCGACGATCTTCTGGCCCAGCCAGCTGGTGTCCCGCATCACCGATTCCACGGCCGCCAGCATGTCCGTCTCCGTGCGCTTGCGCTCGGTATTGTCGACCATCAGGCTGAGCACGCAGGGCGCGCCGTGAATCTCCACGGTCTCCGCGGACATCAGGAAGTCGCCAAGTGAACCGTCCTTGGCGCGGAGCTGCACGTCCACGCCGCGCAGGCTGCCGCTCTCGCGCAGGCGGCGCTGCAGCTGCGCGCGCGCGTCGCCCTGGCCCCAGAGCTCCAGCTCCGCCTCCCCCCGGCCGATCACCTCCTCGCGGTGCCATCCGGTGGCAGCGGTGAAGGCCGAGTTGACGTCCATGACGCGCAGCCCGTCCAGCGCCAGGATCGCCATCGGGCCGGGCGCCATGTGGAAGGCCTTGGAGAAGCGTTCCTCGCTGTGCCGCAGGGCGTGCTGCGCCAGGTGGCGGGGATGCAGGTCGGCGAAGGTGAACAGCATGCAGCGCGCGTCGCCTATCTCGATCGGCTGGCCGCCCAGCAGCACGGTGCGCTGCGCGCCGCCCGGCAGCTCGAGGCAGCCCTCCATCTGGGGTATCGTCTCCCAGGCGTGCAGCCGGCGCACCGCGATGTCGCGCTTCTCGGCATCCTTCAGCACGTCGAATTCGTGGACGGACCGGCCCACCAGCTGGTCGCGCCGGAACCCGGTCAGCTCAAGGAAGCCCTGGTTCACCTTGACGTAGCGCATGTCCGCCAGCCGGGCGATGATGGCGGGCGCCGGGTTGGCGCCGAACGCGCGCTCGAACCGCTCCTCGGCGTTGAAGCGCTCGGTCTCGTCGTCGATGATCAGCACCAGGCAGTCCGGCCGGCCCTGGGCGTCGGTCAGCACCAGCGTGCGCGCCTGGTGCACCCAGCGCCGGTCCTCCTTCGGGCGGGTGACTTCAACCACCACCTCGCTGAACGCCTCGCCGGCAAGCAGGCGCTCCATCGGATATTCGCCCGGGCCGAGCCGGTGGTGGTTGCGGTAGTGCAGGATGAAGCGGTCGCGGTACTCGGCCACGGTGCGGCCCAGCTCGGCCAGGTCGGTCACGCCATGCATCGCCAGCGCCCGCTCGTTCGCCCAGCCGATGGTCCGGTCGGGGTCGATCAGCATCACGCCCTCGTTCAGGCCGGCGATGATCTGCTGCAGCTGGGTGCGGTCGGCGGCTGGCGGCGGAAGGGTTTCGTCCATGCGTGATGTCATACCATGGGCTGAACTGTTGAAGCCGAGGTAAGGCCAGGGGCTCTGCCCCTGGATCCCGCTCCCGGACAGTCGTCCTTAGAAACTGTCGATCAGCCTGCTAAACAGATGGGGGCTTGGTCTCGAAGCTCCGTCACGCGACAGCGTGCTCCGCGTGATGAGGTCAAGACGTCCGCCCATTGAAACGCTCGCACTGCACGTCCAAGCGGGTGAAGCAGTGACGCCCGGCGTCACGCAACGGCCGACCGTTCAAATCAGCAAGGTCCGGGTGTCTCGCGACAAGGCGGTTCGACCGGCCAGTGCATCACACGGCCGGGTTGCTGTCACGTCAGGCGGAAATTACCTGCGGTGAGGTGGCCTGCGTCGATAAAGGTGATCGTTCCGGTGTTGTCGGCGAGCGCCAGCGTGTAGTCGCCGCTGCCCGTGCTGTGCAGGTCGGCGGCGATCTGGCTGGTGCTCGTGAAACCACCGCGGCCGCTCACGAAATCGATGACGCCCGTGGAGTCGAACCCGTCTACGACAAGGTTTTCAAAGGGCGGCGCGTACTCCCCGCTCGCTTGCGGCTCCAGGTAGATGTTCAGGCCGGTGGAAAGGTCGTCGACCGTGGCCGTCGGCACGCCGGCGTTCTGCCCGGGGCCTTGCAGATAGAGCGCGTCGGCGTGGCCGGCGAAGGTCATGGTCACCACGCTGCTGATCGCGGTCACCGTCTCGTAGCTGCTGCCGCCGTCGATCGTGGCGTTCGCGGCGAGTACGCCCACCACGTCGTGCGTGCCGCCATCGGTGATGTGCAGCACCTGCGCGCCGGCGGCCTGCCCGAGGAGGTCGATGGTGTCGTAGCCATGGCCGCCGGTGATGGTGGCGTCGCCTTCCACGCCGGTGACCAAATTGTGGTTGCCGGCCAGGAGCACGCGGGCTTCCCCGCCGGTGTCCCGCGTGCCGGCCACCAGATCCACCGTGTCGTAGCCGCTGCCGGCCACGATCTTGGTGCCGTACTCCCCACCCTGGATGTAGTTGCCGGTGCCGTGGGTGACGATCGTGCCCCCGGTGGTGCCGAGCAGGAAGCGGCCGTCACCCGAGCCACCGGTGACGTCCAGCACGCCGATGGCGGGATAGGCACCGTAGGTGAGCGTGTTGTCGACCTCGTTATGTGCGCCGTCGAGCGTCACCGCGTCGATGTAGCCGGGGGCGCTCTGTCCGGAAAACACAACCGTGTCGTTGCCGCCGAGCGCGCGTATGGTGTCCGATCCGCCTCCGAATGAAAGCGTATTGGCAGCGCCGATCAGGGAGACCGTGTCGCTGCCGCGACCCAACGTCATGGTGCTGTTGCTGGTCTGGCCGACAAGGCGGACGTTCTCGTCACCGCCCCTGACGGTGTCGCCCAGCCCGCCGAGTCGGATGATGTCGGTGAAGCCCGTCTCGCCGTCCGAAAGCGCGCCGACGACGATGCTGTTGTCGTTGCCCGACAGCGCTTGGATGATGTCGTTGCCGCCGCCGCCGCTGATCGTGTTGGCGTCACCGTTGGCCAGGATCAGATCGTCGCCGGACGTGCCGGTGAGAGTTGCGTGGCCGCTCGCAGGACCGACGATACGCACGATCACACGTCTCCTGTTAACGGAGCCTGTCTGCCACGCAAGCGACAGGCGAAAAAGTGCGATGATGCTTCGCCGGAGCAGGATCACGTCGAGTTGTCGCGTGCCGGCGCACCCGTTCATCGAACGCGCGGTTTGCGGCAAACCGCGAGACAGGATTGCGGAAATCTGCTGCAATGTCTGGCGGTTGCCGGCGGCAGCCGGCTGCTCAGGCCGGGATGGCGGAGCACCGCCCGCGGCGCCTCACGCCGGAAGCTGGCATCCTGACAAGCGATAATGTCCGTACACGCCCAGAGAGGAAGGCCCTGGTTGACGCAGCGGAAGGTTGTCCGTCCTACACCCGCATCGGCATCAAAACGTAAAGCGCGCTCTCGTCGGACGCGTCGCACACGATCGTGGGCGCCGAACCGTCGGCGAAACGGAACTCCACCTGGTCGGCGATCTGGTCGGTGATGTCGTTCAGGTAGCGCGCCTGGAAGCCGATCTCCAACGGCCCAGCGGAGTACTGCACGCGGTCGCCGTCCAGCTCCTCCACCGCGGTGCCCTGGTCGGGGCTGGCGGCCGACAGAGTCAGTACGTCCTTCTGCAGCGCCAGCTTCACCGGGCGCGAGCGCTCGCTGCTGATCGCCGCCACGCGCGCCACCGCGTCGGAGAAATCCTTCTTGCCGACACGCAATATCTTGTCGTTGTCGCGCGGTATCACGCGGTCGTATTCGGGGAACGTGCCGTCGATCAGCTTGCTGGTCAGCGTGATGGCGCCGACGGTGAACTGTATGCGCGTGTCGGAGAGGCCCACCTCCACGCTGCCGCTCTCCTCGTCGAGCAGCTTGCGCAGCTCGGCCACCGTCTTGCGCGGAACGATCACGCCGGGCATCGAGCCCGCGCCCTCCGGCATGTCCTCTTCCACCCGCGCCAGGCGGTGGCCGTCGGTGGCCACCGCGCGCAGGCGCTTGTGGCCGTCGGTCTCCACCGCATGCAGGTAGATGCCGTTGAGGTAGTAGCGCGTCTCTTCCGTGCTGATGGCGAAGCGCGTGCGGTCGATCAGGCCGCGCAGCACGAGGGCGGGCAGGTGGAAGCGGTGCGGCAGCTGGCCGGCGGTCATCGCCGGGAAATCCTCGACGGGAAGCACCACCAGGGCGGTGGCGAACCGCCCGGCGCGCAGGGCCAGCTGCGCGTCCCCGCCCGGGTGGTCCAGCTCCACCTCGGCGCCGTCCGGCAGCTTGCGCACGATGTCGTACAGCGTGGCGGCCGGCGCGGTGGTCGCACCGTTGCGCGTGGTGTTGGCGGCCACGTCCTCGACGACGGCAATCTCCATGTCGGTGGCGGTCAGGCTGAGGCGGCCGTCGCGCACGGCGATCAGCACGTTGGCCAGGATGGGAATGGTGTTGCGCTTCTCGGCGACGCTCTGGATGTGGGCCAGCGCCTTGAGCAGCGTGGCGCGGTCGGCCTTTAGCTTCATCTTTGGGGAGTTCCTGGGCTTCGGGGGGCAATCTAGTGAGGCGGCGGCGAATCGCGCAAGAAAGGAAGGAAGGCCTTCTTTTCTGAAGAAAAGAAGCAAAAGACTTTTGCTCCCACGCCTGCACCACAGCCCGGCCCGGTTCTGCCGATGCGGGCGCCGGCAGAACCTGGGCGCACCATGGCGCAGGCGGGAGCAAAAGTTTTTTGGTCCTTTTTTTCAAAAAAGGACTGCTTTCTTCCTAGCCTCAGTGCGTCGGATAAATCTTGGGATACGTGATCCGATCCGCCGGCCCCGGCTGGCTCGGCCCG
>CAHJWU010000135.1 GCA_903643085.1 Rhodospirillales bacterium | reverse complement strand
GGTTACGGCTATGGCTGCTGCGGCGTCGGTTTCGGCGTGGGCGTCTATCCCCCGTACTATTACCCGCCTTACGGCTATGCTCCTTATGGCTACGCCCCTTATGGCTACGCTCCGGCCTACTGAGGCGGCCTGAACACAGGCGTTGACGCACCCTGCACCCCCGCCCAAGGCGGGCAGGGTGCAGGGTGCGTGACCGATGCTCGATAAGCTGGCCTTTCTCGTGGCTCTTGCCCGCGAGCACCATTTCGGCCGCGCCGCCGAGGCCTGCGGCGTCACCCAGCCGACCCTGTCGGCCGGCCTCAAACAGCTCGAAGCCACCCTGGGCGTTCTGCTCGTGCACAGAAGCGGTCGCTTTGGCGGCTTCACGCCGGAGGGCGAGCGTGTGCTTGCCTGGGCGGAGCGCATCGTTGCCGATGCGGCTGCGATGCGCGGTGAGGTTCGCGCGTTGCGCGAAGGCCTGTCCGGCCACCTGCGCCTGGCTGTCATCCCCACCGCCCTGCCGATGGTGGCGCACCTGACCACGCCGTTGCGCCAGGCGCACCCCCAGATACTCTTCGCCGTACGGTCCTGCCCCGCCGCCGAGGTGCTCGCCTCGGTCGAGAACCTGCAGGCCGACGCCGGCATCACCTACGTGGAGACCGCGGGCCTAGGCCGCCTGCGGAGCTGGCCGCTATTCGAGGAGCGCTACCGCCTGCTCACCGCCGACCCGGCCTTCGCCTCGCGCGCGTCGGTCACCTGGCCGGAACTGGCGGTTCTGCCGCTCAGCCTGCTCACCGGCGACATGCAGAACCGCCGCATCATAGACGCCCGCCTGCTGCGCGCCGGCGCCTTGCCCGCCCCCGTGCTGGAGACCAACTCGATGATCGTGCTGATGACCCACGTGCAGACCGGCCATTGGGCGAGCGTGATGCCGGCGATGATCGCCGATGGCTGGGGCGTGCGCGATCCGGTGCGCTCCATCCCGGTCCAGGAGGATCAGGCGGCGCCGGTGATCGGTCTGGTCTATCCCCAGCGCGATCCGCTGCTGCCGCTGACGGCGGCGCTGGTCGAACAAGCCAAGGCAGGCATCCGTATCTGCGATAATCGACCAGAAAACTCCTGATCCTTCACATCCGTACCAACCCGGCGCCAAAGGATAGTCGAGGTCCTCTGAACGGCGAAGGAACAAAAGTTTTTTGCTTCTTTTTTTCAAAAAAGAAGGCCTTCCTTCTTTCCGATCCTCTAGCTGGCAAGCCGGATTACCCGCCCGGCTAATAGAAATGCTCTATCGCACCATGCTGCAGGCCGTCTTGCCAGGCTTTCTGAACCTTAGCATCCTCCACAGATGCCGCAGACCATCGCTGGCCGTATCGAGGAGATCATCGCGCCCTATCTGTCGCTGGAGGGCCCGGCGATGCCGACGCTCCACGCGGTGCAGGCGGCCTATGGATTCGTGCCTGACGCGGCCGTGCCCGTCGTGGCTCTCGCCCTGAACCTCTCGCGCGCCGAAGTGCACGGCCTGGTCAGTTTCTATCACGATTTCCGCCGCGAACCCGCCGGCCGCACGGTCCTGCGCCTGTGCCGCGCCGAAGCCTGCCAGGCACGCGGCGCCGAGCGCGTGGCCGCTCACGCCGCCGCCGCCCTCGGCGTAGGGTGGCACGAGACGACGCCGGACGGCGCCATCACGCTGGAGCCTGTCTTCTGCCTGGGCCTGTGCGCCGCCGCGCCGTGCGGAACGGTCAACGAGCGCACCGTTGCGCGGTTGGACGAAGCCCGCCTGGACGCGATCCTGGAAGCCGCGCGATGAGGATTTTTGTCCCGGGCGACGCGCTCGCGGCCTCCGTGGGCGCGGACGAGGTGGCGGCTGCCTTGCGCCTGGCCTGCCCGGACGCCACCATCGTGCGCAACGGCTCGCGCGGCCTGGCCTGGCTGGAGCCGCTGGTCGAGGTGGAGACGCCAGAAGGCCGCATCGGCTACGGCCCGGTCGCGGCGGGTGACGTGCCCGGACTGCTCGCCGCCGGCTTTCTGGAGGGTGGCGCGCACCCCAGGCGCGTCGGTCCCCCGGAAGAGCACCCCTTCCTCGCCCGCCAGACGCGCGTGACGTTCGCCCGCTGCGGCATCACCGACCCGCTCAGCCTGGCCGAATACGCGTCTCTCGGCGGCCTGGCCGGGCTGCGCCGTGTTTTGACCATGGACGGGCCGGCGATAATCCAGGACCTCGCCGAGTCCGGCCTGCGCGGCCGCGGCGGCGCGGGTTTCCCCACCGGCATCAAGTGGCGCACCGTCCTGCAGGCGCCCGCCCACCAGAAATACATCGTCTGCAACGCCGACGAGGGCGACAGCGGCACCTTTGCCGACCGGATGGTCATGGAAGGCGACCCTTTCCTGCTCATCGAGGGCATGGTGATCGCCGGCATCGCCGTCGGCGCCACGCGCGGCTACGTCTATCTGCGCTCGGAATACCCGCACGCCATCGCGGTGGTGAACCAGGCCGCCGCCATCGCGCGCCGCGAGGGTCTGCTCGGCTCTTCCGTGCTCGGCAGCGCGCACGCTTTCGAACTCGAGATACGCGTGGGCGCCGGCGCCTATGTGTGCGGCGAGGAGACATCCCTGCTCGACAGCCTGGAGGGCAAGCGCGGCCAGGTGCGCGCCAAGCCGCCGCTGCCGGCGGTCGCCGGCCTGTTCGGCTGTCCCACGGTCGTCAACAACGTGCTCTCGCTGGCCGCGGTGCCGGACATCCTGCGGCCTGGCGGGGCGGCGGCCTACCAGGCGCTCGGCATCGGCCGGTCGCGCGGCACCATGCCGGTGCAGCTCGCCGGCAACGTCGCGCGCGGCGGCCTGTTCGAAGTGCCGTTCGGCATGACCCTGGGCGAGCTGGTGATGGACATAGGCGGCGGCACCGCCACCGGCCGCCCGGTCCGCGCCGTCCAGGTCGGCGGACCCCTGGGCGCCTACTTTCCGCCAGCCCTGTTCGACACGCCGTTCGACTACGAGGCGTTCACCGCGCGCGACGGCCTGATCGGCCATGGCGGCGTCACCGTGTTCGACGACACAGTGGACATGGCCCGTATGGCCCGTTTTGCCATGGAGTTCTGCGCCACCGAATCCTGCGGCAAGTGCACACCCTGCCGCATCGGCTCCACCCGCGGCGTCGAGGTGCTGGACCAGATCATTGCCGGCGATACCGGCAGGCTCGGGCTGCTGGAAGAGCTGTGCGACACGATGAAGTTCGGCTCACTCTGCGCGCTGGGCGGCTTCACACCCTATCCGGTGATGAGCGCAGTGCGCCATTTCCCGGAAGATTTCAGACCGCGCCTCCCCATGGCCGCGGAATAGGAGCACGCAGATGGCGCTGATCCACGAAGACGATTTCGGCACCCCCGCGAGCCGCGCCGGGAACCAGGTGACCCTCAAGATCGACGGCTTCGACGTCACCGTACCGGAAGGCACGTCCGTCATGCGCGCTGCCGCCCAGATCGGCGTCAAGATCCCCAAGCTCTGCGCCTCGGACACGCTGAACGCGTTCGGCTCCTGCCGCCTCTGCCTCGTCGAGATCGAAGGCCGCGCCGGCACGCCGGCCTCCTGCACCACGCTCGTCTCGCCTGGCATGAGCGTCGTCACCGGCAACGAACGCCTGCGCAAGCTCCGCCGCGGCGTGATGGAGCTCTACATCTCCGACCACCCGCTGGATTGCCTCACCTGCGGCGCCAACGGCGATTGCGAGCTGCAGGACACCGCCGGTGAGGTGGGCCTGCGTGACGTCCGCTACGGCTACGAGGGCGCCAACCACCTCAGGCAGGCGAAGGACCAGTCCAACCCGTATTTCGACTACGATCCCTCCAAATGCATCGTGTGCAGCCGCTGCGTCCGCGCCTGCGAGGAAGTCCAGGGCACCTTCGCCCTGACAGTGGACGGCCGCGGCTTCGATTCCCGCATCGCCGCCGGCCAGAACGAACCCTTCATGACCAGCGAGTGCGTGAGCTGCGGCGCCTGTGTGCAGGCCTGCCCCACCGCCACGTTGATCGAGAAGAAGGTCGTCGAGATCGGCACGCCCGAACACTCGGTGGTCACCACCTGCGCCTATTGCGGCGTCGGCTGCCAGTTCAAGGCGGAGATGCGCGGCCCGGAACTCGTACGCATGGTCCCCTACAAGGACGGCCGCGCCAATCGCGGCCATAGCTGCGTCAAGGGCCGCTTCGCCTGGGGCTACGCCACCCACCGCGAGCGCATGACCAGGCCGATGATACGCGCCGCAATCACAGATCCCTGGCGCGAAGTTACCTGGGACGAGGCGCTGACCCACGCGGCGTCCGAAATCCACCGCATCCAGAAGCAATACGGCACCGGCTCGGTCGGCGGCATCACCAGCTCGCGCTGCACCAACGAGGAATCCTACCTCGTCCAGAAGCTGGTGCGCGCCGGCTTCGGCAACAACAACGTCGACACCTGCGCCCGCGTCTGCCACTCGCCCACCGGCTTCGGCCTGTCGCAGACCTACGGCACGTCCGCCGGCACGCAGGATTTCGACAGCATCGAGCAGACGGACGTCATGCTCGTCATCGGCGCCAACCCCACCGACGGCCACCCGGTGTTCGCCTCCCGCATGAAGAAGCGCCTGCGCGCCGGCGCCGAGCTGATTGTCATCGACCCGCGCCGCATCGACCTGGTGCGCAGCCCGCACGTCGAAGCCGCCATGCACCTTCCCCTGCAGCCCGGCACGAACGTCGCGGTGGTCACCGCGCTCGCCCACGTCATCGTCGCCGAAGGCCTGGTCAACGAAGAGTTCGTCCGCGAACGCTGCGACATGGCCGAGTTCCAGGGCTGGGCGGAGTTCGTCCTGGAGCCGCAGAACAGCCCCGAAGCCGTCGAGAACCTCTCCGGCGTCCCCGCCGACCTGATACGCCAGGCCGCCCGCCTCTACGCCAGGCCAGGCAATTCGGCGATCTTCTACGGCCTGGGCGTCACCGAGCACAGCCAGGGCACCACGACGGTGATGGCCATCGCCAACCTCGCCATGGCCACCGGCAACATCGGCCGCCCCGGCGTGGGCGTGAACCCGCTGCGCGGCCAGAACAACGTGCAGGGCGCCTGCGACATGGGCAGCTTCCCGCACGAACTTCCCGGCTACCGCCACGTCTCAGGCGCCGAAGCGCGCGACATCTTCGCCGCCGAATGGGGCGTCCCGCTCGACCCCGAGCCGGGCCTGCGCATCAACAACATGCTGGACGCCGCCGTCGATGGCACCTTCAAGGCCATCTACATCCAGGGCGAGGACATCGCGCAGTCGGACCCCGACTCGCGCCACGTCATCGCCGGCCTCTCTGCCATGGAATGCGTCATCGTCCAGGACCTCTTCCTGAACGAGACAGCCAATTACGCGCACGTGTTCCTGCCAGGCACCACCTTCCTGGAAAAGGACGGCACCTTCACCAACGCCGAGCGCCGCATCAACCGCGTCCGCCGCGTCATCGCCCCGCTGCCCGGCCTTGCCGACTGGGAAGTCACCCTGCGCCTGGCCGACGCGCTCGGCGTGAACATCGGCATCTACGCCCACCCGTCCGAGATCATGGACGAGGTCGCGCGCACCACGCCCACCTTCGCCGGCGTTTCCTACCGGCGCCTGGACGAGCTCGGCTCGATACAGTGGCCGTGCAACGACAGCTCGCCGGAGGGCACGCCGGTGATGCACATGGGCGGCTTCGTGCGCGGCCTCGGCCGTTTCATGATCACCGAATACATACCTACGGAGGAACGCACCGGACCGCGCTTCCCGCTGCTGCTGACCACCGGCCGGATCCTCAGCCAGTACAACGTGGGCGCGCAGACCCGCCGCACGGAAAACAGCCGCTGGCACGAGGAGGACCTGCTCGAGATACACCCGCACGACGCCGAACTCCGCGGCGTTCGCGAAGGCGACTGGGTCCGCCTGGCCAGCCGCGCCGGCGAGACCACGCTGCGCGCCCGCATCACCGACCGCGTCGCCCCGGGCGTGGTCTATACCACCTTCCACCACCCGATGACGCAGGCCAACGTCATCACCACAGACCACTCCGACTGGGCAACCAACTGCCCTGAATACAAGGTGACCGCGGTGCAGGTCAGCCCTTCCAACGGGCCCAGCGCCTGGCAGGTCGAATACAGGCGGCATAGTGAGCAGGCGCGGCGCGTGGCGGCGGAGTGAGACCAATGGTCTGAACTGCTGATTGGAGGAAAGCCAGGGTGTCGTGCGCACGCCCTCGGACGTCATGCGCCATCAGCCCGCCCGAGAGATGGGGGTCTGGGGCCTCAAGACCCCGTCACGCGACTGCTGCTTCGCACGACGGGGTTTGGGGCAGAGCCTCATGCTTGCCTTTTGTGGGCGGTGCTGACTGGTTCGCCGGTGAGCAGAAACTCTCGCTTCTTCAAAAAAGAAGGCCTTGCCTTCAGCCCCCCTTGCGCGCTGATTTCTCCGCATGCGCCGGCAGCAAGGCTTCACGCTCATCGAGATACTTGTCGTTCTCGCCATACTGGGCGTCACCCTCGGCCTGGTCATCGGCCGGTTCTCGATGAGAAGCCGCGGCCTGGAGACACGCGGCGCCGCCGCCGCGATCGCGCAGAGCCTGCGCGCCGCCCGCGCCCAGGCGATCGCCACGGATCATGACGTCTCCGTCGTGTTCGACCCGCTGCGTCATGTGTTTGCCGCCGACGCCTCGCCCGTGCAGAGGCTGACGCCGGACCTGGCCTTCATCGTACTACCGCCAGCGCTCCCCGGCCCTGGTGCTGCCAAGATAATCCGTTTCTCGGCCGACGGAAGCGCCACCGGCGGCGAGGTCCTGCTCGGCACCGGGAAGCGGCGCATCGGCATCACCGTGGAATGGCTGACCGGCAAGGTCACCGTCGCCGATGCGCGCTGACCGCGGCTTCACCCTGCTCGAAGTCCTGATCGCCTTCGTGATCGCCGCCCTGGCCATGGGCGCGCTGTTCAGCGGCACCGTCTCCGGCCTGGATTCCACGGCGGTTGCGGCAAGGTATGACGAGGCGATCTCCCTGGCGAAATCCCACATCGCCGCTATCGGCCGCGGCGCCGCGATCGCCACGCAGGAGACGAGCGGCGCCGATGGCGAGAGCTTTACCTGGCACCTGCGCATCCGGGAGGCCGCATCCCGCCAGTTGGCATTGACCGACCAGGACCGCGCCAACGACGTGAAGCCCAGCCGCGCGGTGCTCTACGACATCGTGGTGACCGAGAGCTGGAAGGCAGGGGGGCGCACGCGTCAGGTCACGCTGGCGACACGGCGTTTCGACGTGCGCGCGGCGGAGGGCACGTGAAGCAGGAAAGCGACCGCGCTGCGCGCCGAACTCGCTTTGGCGGCTGGCTGGCGCGCGTGAAGCTCCTGTTCCTGAGGCGTTCATTGCAGGCGTGGCGGCATCCGGGCGTGCCCGTGGCTTCAGGCAGGCGCCAGGACCGGAGGTTTGCTTTTTCTTTTCGAAAAACCAGGCCTTGCTTGCCTTCTTCTGGCTTCACCCTGATCGAAGTGGTGATCGCGCTGGCGATCTTCGGCTTCGTCCTGGCCGGCCTGGCGCAATCCCTGCGTTTCGGCATGACAGCGCGCGGCGTGGAGGACCGCCTGGCCGGCAACGCCGCGCAACTCGAGCGTATGGACCGCGTGCTGCGCCGGCTCATCGAGCAGGCATCCCCGCCCGCCGCCACGGACGACAAGCCGTTTGCCGGAGAGGAGCACCGGCTGACGCTGATGACCCTGCTGCCGGACCAGCCGCAAACCGCGACGTCGCGTCACGCGCAGGTGGCGATCGGCGTGGATGACAGCCACCGGCTGGTGCTGCGCTGGAAGCCGCACCCGAACGCCGTCGCCATCGGGCCTGCCCCGCCGATGCAGGAGATCGTTCTGGCCGAAGGCGTGGAGCGTATCGACCTCGCGTATCACGCGGGCACCGCCGAGGGCGGCAAATGGTCCAAGACGTGGACGGACGGCCCGCTGCCCGTGGTCGTGCAACTGCATTTCGTGCTGCCCGCAGGCAAGCATCGCTGGCCGGACATGCAGATGCCAACCTTGTTGGACACGAATGGAAGTTTCTGACTCCGATAGGCAGGGCCTCCCGCCGCATCCGAGGCAGACGCGGCGCTGTCCGGACGCGCGGGTCGCGTGGCGCGGGCGCCCCGACGAAGGTTTCGCCCTTCTGATTGTCCTGTGGACCATGGCGCTGCTCTCGCTGCTGGCCTCCCAGGTGACCGGCGCGGGGCGGGCGGAGACGAAGCTCGCGAACGCGCTCGACGG
>CAHJWU010000134.1 GCA_903643085.1 Rhodospirillales bacterium | reverse complement strand
CGAGCGTGTCGGCGTCCAGGCGAAGCAGCTCGCCCGCCTGCGGGTGCAAGGCCAGCAGCGCGTCCACATACGCCTCCGGATGGGCCAGGCAGAGCTGCTCACGCGTCGCCAGCGGCGCCTGCTCGCGCAGCAGGCTTTCGAAATCACGATGTTCCAGCGCGCGCAGCACCGCGCGCAAGCGGTCCGGACATTCCGCATGGCCGGCGCCGGGATCGTGCGCCAGGCAGGCCTGATGGCTGAACAACGCCACGCGCCTCACGCGCCAGGCTCCGCGTCCGGCAGCTCATCGGGCCTGAACGGACGCCGGCGTATGGTGAAGCTCAACGTGCCCACCTCCTCGCTGAACGCCAGTAGGTCGTGCCCTGTCTCGCGGCAATAGGAGCGGAAATCGGCGATCGCGGCGCGGTCGGTTGCCAGCACGCGCAGCTTCTCGCCCGGCGTCAGGCCGCGCAGCACACGGTTGGCTTTCAGAACCGGCAAGGGGCAGTTCAGGCCTTTTACGTCCAGGAGGGTTTCAGCCATGTCCTGATACCCTGCCTTGGCCGGCCGAAGCAGGGAAGGCTTTCGTTCTGAGAAGAGCAGGCGAAAGGCTCTTGCTTCCGATCGGCGCCCTACCCTGCCTGATGTGGGAATCCTCGGCCAGGTTGCGCCCTGGACCAGGTGCCGGCCTGCGTGTGCATCTCGGTGTTCACCATCTGCAATCCGTGGCCCACACAAACCCGCCTGGCACTCTCGAGCAGACCTCCAAGGCGAGCCGAAACCGGCAAAGTACGGTTCGGCCGCCAGTCAGAGCGGCGAGACCGCGATCAGAGTCAGCAATGCCGTCACGCCGACGATGAAAAACTTCATGTTCGATTCCCACACTGCAATGCAGCATCAGCGGTCAGGGTCGATACCGGTTTTCTCCGCACACAGCCGTAGGCACCTCCTGACGATCATGTGATCGCATCGAGCTTCAGCACCTCGCCCGCCAGATACAGGCTGCCGCAGATCAGCACGCGGCCTGGCGGCAGGCGTGCCACCTGGGACAGCGCTCCCGCCACGTCCGGTCCGACGCGCGCCGCCCCTGAAGAGGCGGCAACGATCCCGGCCACAGGAAGTGCGAGATGCTGCCCAGGCTCCTGCACCGCCCAGACCGCGGCGGCGTGCGGCAGCATCGGTTGCAGGAAACCCGATGCGTCCTTGCTCTGCTTCATGCCCACGATCAGGTAGGCCGGCCGGTCCGCCCAGCCGCGCAGATGCACCGCCAGAACCAGGCCCGCACCCGCATTATGTCCGCCGTCGAGGAACAGGTCGAAACCGGCCGGCAACATCCCCGCCAGGCGGCCGTCCAGAACCTGCAGCCGCGCCGGCCATGTTGCCTCCCCCACGCCGCGATAGGCGGCGGGAGGCACGCCAAGCCCGCAGGCGCGCAGGCAGGCGGTGGCGATACCCGCGTTCTCGACCTGGTGCGCACCGGGCAGCGACGGATGCGGCAAGCCCACGGCGCCGTTCGCGTCTTCGAATACGAGCCCGTGGGCCTCGGCGCGTATCGTCCAGTCGCGTCCGCGCTCCAGCAGCCGCGCGCCCACCCGGGCCGCCTCGTCGCGCAGGACAGCCAGAACCTCTTCGGCCTGGGCACCGCTCGCCACCGGACGGCCTGGTTTCATGATGCCCGCCTTCTCCCAGGCGATACGATCCAGCCGGTCGCCCAGGAAATCCTGGTGATCCAGCGAGATCGCGGTGATGGCGCAGGCGGCCGGTAGGGCCACCACGTTCGTGGCGTCGAAGCGGCCGCCCAGCCCGACTTCCACGACGCACAGATCGGCAGGCGCCCGCGCGAACAGCAGGAAACCCGCGGCCGCCAGCGCCTCGAACACGGTGATTGCCTGGCCGGCGTTCACCTGCTCGATCTCGGCCAGCGTGTCGGCCAGCGCAGCGTCGCTCACCAGGGCGCCGGCCACGCGGAACCGCTCGCGCAGATGCACCAGATGCGGAGACGTGGTGACGTGCACGCGCCATCCCGCCGCCTCGCCCATGGCGCGCAGGAAGGCGCAGGTGCTGCCCTTGCCGTTGGTGCCGGCCACGTGGATGACCGGCGGCAGGTGGTCCTGCGGGTCGCCGAGCTGGTGCAACAGGCGTTCGACCCGGCCTAGGCTGAGGTCGATCAGCTTGGGGTAGAGGCGTTGCAGGCGGTCCAGTATGGCGTCTGCACGGCCAGGCGCGGGCGGCAGGCGGGGTAGGTCAAGCACGCAAGCAGTCCTTTTTTGAAAAGAAGGACGAAAAAACTTTTATCTCCCCGCATCCACACCAGTCGCGTGCGCCAGGAAACGCCGAAGCCGCTGAGCGTCGGAGCAGCAAAATTTTTTTGCTTCTTTTGTTCAAAAAAGAAGGCCTGCTTGCTTCACTGCTCCGCCGCCGCAGCCGTCTCCGGAGCAGGCTCGGCCACGATCTCCGATGCGACGTCCGAAGCTGCATAAGGCTGCAAAAGCCGGATCACCCGCCCCAGAGTCTCACGCAACTCCGTTCGCCTCACCACCATGTCCACGATGCCATGCTCATAGAGGTATTCCGAACGCTGAAAGCCTTCCGGCAGCGTCTCGCGCACCGTCTGCTCGATGACCCGCGCGCCGGCGAAGCCGATCAGCGCGCCTGGCTCGGCGATCTGGATGTCGCCCAGCATGGCGAAGCTGGCAGTCACACCGCCCGTCGTCGGGTCCGTCAGCACCACGATGAACGGCAGCCGCGCCTCACGCAACAGCATGGCCGCGATGGTGGTGCGCGGCATCTGCATCAGGCTGACCGCGCCCTCCTGCATGCGCGCGCCGCCCGACGCGGTGAACACGATGAGCGGAGCCGCCTGCAACACCGCCAGGCGGGCCGCCGCCACGATCCCCTCGCCCACCGCGGCGCCCATGGAGCCGCCCATGAAGTTGAACTCCATCACGGCGACAACGGCGCGCGCGCCCTCGATGGCGCCGTGCGCCACCACGAGCGCGTCTTCCAGCCCGGTCTTGGCGCGCGCCTCGCGCAGGCGTTCGGCATAGCGCTTCTGGTCGCGGAAGGTCAGCGGGTCCGCCGGCGCCTTCGGCAGTTCGATACGGGTGAAGCTGGCTTCGTCGAACGTCCAGTCCAACCGCTCGAGCGCGGTGGCGCGCATGTGGTGGCCGCAATGCGGGCACACGCGCAGGTTTTTCTCCAGCTCCTTGGTGAACACCATCTGCTCGCAGGCCGAGCATTGCGACCAGAGATTGTCCGGCACGTCCGGCCGCTGGCCGAGCAGCGTGCGTATGCGGGGGCGGACATATTCGGTGAGCCAGCTCATGTCATACGTCCATGTTCATTTTCTGCGGCAACATCAGCCAGCAGAGCCAGCAAAGTTCGATGGCAGCGAGTGCTGCGCTGAGCACAAACATCCGTCCTACGAGAGCCGCGACAGCATGCTGTGCGGGTGTGCTGTCGGAAGGCGGCAACGCGAACCAAACACCACTTGCGACGACGACAATCGGACACAAAAGATTGGCCGGCAAAAGAAAGCTGGTCAGGCTCTTTGCAGAAACTCCAGTGCGAAGACGGGATCGCGCGAAAGCGCCCCTCACCCAGGCAAGTAGCAACGCCATGCCGACGACCACTGTCGGCCAGATTGTCAAGGCGCCCAGGATCAGAACAGGCCTAGCTGGCATCGACGCCTGCTGGAGTTCGGCTCATTGCAACGCGCGCCTTCGAAACAGCGTCAGCAAGCGCGCGGACCTGATCGAGAACGCGCCGGACGGTATCAGGCCGCGCGCGTCCGTTCTCGTCGAGACTTGAAGCGAGCGTATCGATCAGAGCGGAAGCAACAACGGCCGCATCGGCAGCGCAAACTGCCGATGCGGCCTGCTCAGGCGTGCGAACACCGAAGCCAACCGCGATCGGAAGGTCAGTGACGGCGCGTATACGCGGGATCGCAGCAGCAAGCTCGCCTACCGAAGCCGTGCGCGTGCCTGTCACCCCGGTGATGCTCACGTAATACACAAACCCCGAGCATCCCAGCAGCACCTGCGGCAGGCGGGAATCGTCCGTGGTGGGCGCCACCAGCCGTATGATGTCCAGCTCATGCGCGGCGGCAGAGCCGGCCAGAAGTGCCGCCTCCTCCGTCGGCAGGTCGACCACGATCAGTCCGTCCACGCCGGACGCCGCCGCATCCAGGCAGAACCGCGCCGGGTCGTACGCCAGGATCGGGTTCAGGTAGCCCATAAGCACCACGGGCGTGGCGTCATCCTCCGCCCTGAACTCGCGGACCATCTCCAGCGTGTGGCCGACCGAGGCGCCGGCCAGCAAGGCGCGCCGGCCAGCCGCCTGTATGGTGGGCCCGTCCGCCATCGGGTCACTGAACGGCATGCCGATCTCGATCAGGTCCGCGCCGGCGCCCGGCATGCCCTGCAGGATGGCCATGCTCGTGGCGGGGTCCGGATCATACGCTTCCAGGAACGGTATCAGCGCGCCGCGGCCTTCGCGTTTCAGCGCGGCGAATTTGGCTTCTATGCGGTTCATGACAGGCAGCAGGAAGAAAGAAAGCCGTTCTTTTTTGAACAAAAGAACCAAAAAACGTTTAGCTCCGCTGCCGCAAAAGCCAGCGCGCCAGTAAACCGATAATCGCGGCTGCATGCGGAGGCGTCAGTAGCAAAAGTTTTTTGCTTCTTTTTTTCAAAAAAGAAGGCCTTGCTTTCTTGCCTCAAAGCTTCGCCCCCAGATGCTCGGCCACAGTGAAAATATCCTTGTCCCCACGCCCGGACAAATTCATCAAGATGATCTCTCCCGCCGTCATCGAAGGTGCGATCTTCTCGATATGCGCCAGCGCGTGGGCGCATTCCAGCGCGGGGATGATCCCCTCCGTCCGGCTGCACAACTGGAAACTCGCCAGCGCCTCGTCATCGGTGATGCCCACATATTCCGCCCGCCCGATATCGTGCAGCCAGGCGTGCTCCGGGCCGATGCCGGGATAATCCAGCCCGGCGCTGATGCTGTGCGCTTCGGTGATCTGCCCGTCATCGTCCTGCAGCAGGTAGGTGCGGTTGCCGTGCAGCACGCCGGGCCGCCCGCGCTCGATGCTGGCCGCCTGCGCGCCGCTGTCCAGGCCGCGGCCGGCCGCCTCCACGCCGATCAGGCGCACGGACGGCTCGTCCAGGAACGGATGGAAGATGCCCATCGCGTTGCTGCCGCCGCCCACGCTGGCCACCACCACATCCGGCAGCCGGCCCTCGGCCGCCATCATCTGCGCCCGCGCCTCGGTGCCGATCACGCTCTGGAAATCGCGCACCATCGCCGGATAGGGATGCGGACCTGCCACCGTGCCCAGCAGGAAATACGTGTCGGTCACGTTGGCCACCCAGTCGCGCATCGCCTCGTTCATCGCGTCCTTCAGCGTGCCGGCGCCGGTGGTCACCGGCACCACCTCGGCGCCCAGCAGCTTCATGCGGAACACGTTGGGGCGCTGACGCTCCACATCCACGGCACCCATGTAGATCACGCACGGCATGCCCATCAGCGCGCAGACCGTGGCCGTCGCCACGCCATGCTGGCCGGCCCCGGTTTCGGCGATGATGCGCGTGCGGCCCATGCGGCGCGCCAGCAGGATCTGCCCCATGCAGGAATTCACCTTGTGGGCGCCCGTGTGGTTCAGCTCCTCGCGCTTGAAGTAGATCTTCGCCCCGCCCCAGAGCCTGGTCAGCCGCTCGGCGAACCACAGCGGGCTCGGCCGGCCCACGTAATCCTTCAGGTAATAGTCCAGCTCCTTCTGGAAGCCCGGG
The DNA here is from genome assembly GCA_903643085.1 of Rhodospirillales bacterium. Classification (GTDB taxonomy): domain Bacteria; phylum Pseudomonadota; class Alphaproteobacteria; order Acetobacterales; family Acetobacteraceae; genus BOG-908. Next base: position 2,514 of record CAHJWU010000134.1, on the reverse strand, counting down.
TCGCGCTTGGCCGCCTCGTAGGCGGTGTCCAGTTCGAGCACCAGCGGCATCAGCGTCTCAGCCACGAACCGTCCGCCATAGGCGCCGAAGCGGCCCTGGCCGTCAGGGCCGGAGCGCAGGGTGTTGGGCAGCGCTGGTGCGTGGTTCAAAGGCGGCTCCTCTGGCGGGCGGTGGTGATAGCCCGGACTGAGCTGGGTTGTAAGGAAGAAAGCAGGCAGTCCCTTTTGGAGGGACCAGAACCTGTGTTCCTGGCGCGGCGGAAGCGGGCGCGCCAAAGGTGGCGTCAACCGCCCCTGTTGCCTTGCGCGCGGGCTGCCCACACAACGCACCCATGCTGCACGCCATTTCAGGCCGCGAGGGCGCGCCACCAGTCTGGCTGGACCTCGACCGCGCCACCGAAGCCGAGCGCGACGACGCCGCGCGCCAGACCGGGCTGCGCGTGCCCAGCCTGGCCGAGGTGGCCGAAATCGAATCCTCCAGCCGCCTCACCGTCGACTCCGGCACGCTCACTCTGACCATGTCCATGCTCAGCCGAAGTGCGGCAGGGCTCCGCTCGGTGTCTCCCATCGGTTTCGTGGTGGCGCCGGACCGGCTGCTGACTGTCCGCTTCGCCGAATCCGTCCTGGTGGACAACCTCGCGCGCAACTGGCGCGCGCCGGACGGCCCGGCTTCCGGCATGCAGCCCTTCCTCGGCCTGCTCGAAGCCATGGTCGATCGCCTGGCAGACGTGCTGGAACAGCTCTCCGGCGAGATGGACATGCTGTCGGCCGCCCTGTTCCGCGACGGACCCGCCGGCCGCCTCTCCGGCCGCCGCCGCACCGCTTTCCTGCAACAGACACTGGTCGAGATCGGCGCCCGCGGCGCCCGCATTTCCCAGCTGCGCGACAGCCTGCTCGGCCTGGGCCGGATCGTCCGCTACGTGCCGCAAGCCGTCACCTGGCCGACCGAAGCCGACATCCACCGCCTCGCCACGCTGGACCGCGACGTCGCCTCGCTGAGCGACTACGACGTCCAGCTTAACGACCGCGTGCAGTTCCTGCTGGATGCCACGCTCGGCTTCATCAGCATCGACCAGAACGACACGATCAAGGTGCTGACCGTGGTCAGCATCGTCGGTATCCCGCCCACCTTCATCGCCAGTCTGTACGGCATGAACTTCCATGACATGCCTGAGCTGGGCTGGCGCTACGGGTATCCTTACGTGCTCTGCCTGATCGCGCTCAGCGTCGTGGTGCCGCTGGCCGTGTTCTGGCGGAAGGGCTGGCTTTGAGGGGAAGGCAGGCCAAGCGCCTGCCTACCTGGAAGCACTCTTCAGCCGGGCCTCGATACGCGCCTGCTCGTCGGCATCCGGCTTGAGCACCAGCGCCCGGCGCCACTGGTCCGCCGCCTCGATCCGCCGGCCCGCATCCCAGTACGCATCGCCGAGATGCCCGGTGATGCTGGGGTCTTCCGGCTCCAGCTCGGCCGCTTTCTCCAGCAATCGCAGCGCCTCCTTGGTGTCTCCCTGCCGAAGCGTCACCCAGCCCAGGCTGTCCACGATCGCGCCGTCGTTCGGCCGCGCGTGCAGCGCCTTTTCGATCATCTCGCGCGCCGCCGGCAGGTCCTCGTTGCGCTCGGCCATCGCATAGCCGAGGAAGTTCAGCACGAAAGGCTGGTCCGGCAAGAGCTCGAGCGCGCGGTTCATATCCGCCTGCGCGCGCGGCCAGGCATGGGCGCGCTCCAGCGCCGTGCCGCGCGCGTAGAACACCACCCAATCGGCGGCCTGCGGATGGCGCAGCAGCGCGATAGACCGGTCATAGGCGTCGATCGCCTCGGAAAACTTCTTCTGGTCGGCCAGCACGTCGCCAAGCTGGGCCAGCGGTTCCGGCCGCCTCGGGTAGCCCGCCGCCAGGCCGCGCAGCAGGCGCACGGAGTCATCCAGCCTGTCCTGCCGCGCATACAGGTTGGCCAGGCGAAGCTGGACCACCGGCTTGAGCGGGTCGTCCTGCTTCACGCGCTCCAGCTCGGTCGCCGCCAGCTTGTATTGCTTGTGGTTGGCAGCGATCTCGGAGGCCAGCAGGTGCGCGTCCGTCATCGCAGGCTCCGCGGCCAGCGCCACCTGTACGAGAAGCTCGCTCACCTCGTGGCCGGTCTGGCTGTCTGCCGCCGCGGCCACTTCCACCAGCGCCATCGCCAGGCCATGCAGCGCGGTGGGCGCATGCGCGTGGTCCAGCGCGGCCAGCAGAAGCGGCTCGGCGATGCCCAGTTCAGGAGCGGCCGCGATGGCGCCCTCGATCGTGGCGCGCGCCGCCACCAAGTCGCCGCTGCGCGCCTGCCAGCTGGCGTAGATCTGGGCGAATTGCAGGCTGGGCGCGGTCTGGCCGTGCGCCAGGTCCGTGTACAGCCGCTGCGCCAGGCCGTCCCGGTGCGCGGCGTCCGCGATCACCGTGCCCAGCAGCAGCGCCGTCTGCTCGCGGGAGCCCGGCGGCTTGATCGTGCCATGGATGGGCTGCAGCACCTCGGACCAGCGCGGTT
>CAHJWU010000133.1 GCA_903643085.1 Rhodospirillales bacterium | reverse complement strand
GATCGCCCGGCGCGGCGAGCCCATCGCCCTGCCGGACCAGGCGCCAGCCCGCACCACCCTGCGCGCCCGCGTGGCGGCCCCCGAGCTGAAACGCCAGCCTCCCGCGCGCCAGGAAAGCCTGAAGCTGCAGGAAGCCGGCTGGCGCCTCCCGCCGAACAGCCTGCTCAAGGCGCCCCCCGCCCACGCCGGCGCCGGCCCGGACGAGGCGGCGCTACAGAACAACGCCCGCCTGCTGGAATCTGTGCTGGCCGATTACGGCGTGCAGGGCGCCATACGCGACATCCGGCCCGGCCCGGTGGTGACCCTCTACGAGCTGGAGCCCGCCCCAGGCATACGCAGCGCGCGGGTCATCGGGCTGGCGGACGACGTGGCGCGCAGCCTGTCCGTCACCGCCGTGCGCATCGCCACCGTGTCGGGGCGCAACGTCATCGGCATCGAGGTGCCCAACGCCAAGCGCGAGACGGTGTTCCTGGCCGAGCTGCTGGAGAGCGAGGCCTGGACCCGCCACCAGGGCCGCCTGCCGATTGCCCTCGGCCGCGACATCTCTGGCACCCCGATCGTCAGCGACCTCGCGCGGATGCCGCATCTGCTGATCGCCGGCACCACCGGCTCGGGCAAGTCGGTGGGCATAAACGCGATGATCCTGTCGCTGCTGTTCAAGCTCTCGCCCGAGCAGTGCCGGATGATTCTGATCGACCCGAAGATGCTGGAGCTGTCCGTCTACGAAGGCATCCCGCATCTGTTGTCGCCGGTGGTGACCGACCCCGCCAAGGCGGTGCAGGCGCTGAAATGGACGGTGCGCGAGATGGAGCGCCGCTACCGCGCGATGAGCCAGCTCGGCGTGCGCAACGTCGGCGGCTACAACGAGCGCGTGGAGGAGGCGCGCGCCCGCGGCGAGGTGATCAGCCGACGCGTGCAGACCGGCTACGATTCGGAGACCGGCCGCCCGACCTTCGAGGAACAGCCGCTGGTGCTCGAAGCGCTGCCGTTCATCGTGGTGGTGATCGACGAGATGGCCGACCTGATGATGACCGCCGGCAAGGACATCGAAGCCGCGGTGCAGCGCCTGGCACAGATGGCGCGCGCCGCCGGCATACACGTGATCATGGCCACCCAGCGCCCGTCGGTGGACGTGATCACCGGCACCATCAAGGCCAACTTCCCCACCCGCATCAGCTTCCAGGTGATCAGCAAGTTCGACAGCCGCACCATCCTGGGCGAGCAAGGGGCCGAGCAGCTGCTGGGCCACGGCGACCTGCTCTACATGATGGGCGGCGGCCGCATCACCCGCGTGCACGGCCCGCTGGTCACCGACCGCGAGGTGGAGGACACGGTGGCTTTCCTGCGCCAGCAGGGCGCGCCGGACTACCTGGACGAGGTCACGGACGGCGCCGAGGAGGAGAGCAGCGGCGGCAGCTCCGGCAAGGACGCGTTCGCTGGCCTGGGCGGCGACGGCGAGATGGGCCTGTTCGACCAGGCGGTGGCCATCGTGGCGCGCGAAGGCAAGGCCAGCACCAGCTTCATCCAGCGGCACCTCAACATTGGCTACAACCGAGCGGCCAAGCTCATCGAGCAGATGGAGAAGGAAGGGATCATCAGCGCCGCCAACCATGTGGGGCGGCGCGAGGTTTTGTGCCGGCGGACGGGAGACGAATAAGCAAGGCCTTCTTTTTTGCAAAAAAGAAGCAAAAAACTTTTGCTCCGCTTCGCCGGACGCTGAGGCTTGCGTGCCCGTGATGCGCAGCCGATGGGAATAAAAGTTTTTTGGTTCTTTTTGCAAAAAAGAACTGCTTTCTTGCTTGCCGCAACCCGGACTGGCCAGAACTGTTCAGAGCAATCCACAAGGATGCAGCTGTGAGCGACGGTTCCGACGACCTGCTAGACCCCCACGCCGCCGCAAAGGCGGCTCATCTGCACTATGTCTCGGACTCCAGGCCGGGCGTCAGGCGCGAACCGGCCAAGGAGGGCGGCTGGGACTACTTCCTGCCGGACGGCAAGCGCATCACGGACGAAGGCGTGATCCAGCGCATACGCAAGCTGGCCATCCCGCCGGCCTACACCGACGTGTGGATCTGCCGCGACCCGAACGGCCACCTGCAGGCGGTCGGCAGGGATGCGCGCGGCCGCAAACAGTACCGCTACCACCCGCGCTGGCGCGAAATCCGCGACGAGGCGAAATACGGCAAGATGCTCGTGTTCGGCCGCAAGCTGCCCGACATACGGGCACGCGTGGAGCATGACCTGGCAAAGCCGGGCCTGCCGCGCGAGAAGGTGCTGGCCGCACTCGTGCGCCTGCTGGAGCGCACGCTGGCCAGGATAGGCAACGAGGAATACGCCAAGACCAACAACAGCTTCGGCCTGACCACTTTGCGCGAACGCCACGTCAAAGTGCATGGCAGCGTGGTGGAACTGGATTTCCGCGCCAAGCACGGCATCCAGCGCCACATCGAGCTGCACGACCGCAAGCTCGCCAACATCGTCAAGAAGCTGCAGGACATCCCCGGCCAGGAGCTGTTTCACTACCTCGACCATGACGGAAACAGCCACACCGTCGGCTCAGACGACGTGAACGGCTACCTGCACGAGATCACCGGCGAGCACATAACGGCGAAGGATTTCCGCACCTGGGCGGCGACGAACCTGGCGGCACTGGCGCTGCGCGAGTTCGAAACCTACGACACCGCCGCGAAGGCCAAGAAAAACGTCCTGCGCGCAGTGGAGGCGGTGAGCTCGCTGCTCGGCAACACCCCGAGCATCTGCCGAAAGTGCTACATTCACCCGGCGATCTTCGACGGCTACCTGGACGGCAGCCTGCTGGAAGGCCTGAAGGCGCGCGCGGATGCGGTGCTGGACCAGCACGGGCACGGCCTGACCGCCGAAGAAATAGCGGTCACCGCGTTTCTCGACAGGCGGTTGCAGCAGATGGCTGCCTGAGGGACGGGCGATCTACTTACGCGGTTCAGACAATTTCTCTGGCCGCCTGCGCCGCTTCCCAAAGCCGCCCATCAAACGGCTTCGGACGCAACTGGCTCAAGTCCAACCTGTCAAGGCACCTGACGTTCACGTCGATCTTGTCCGGATCTGAGCGCGGCACGTAATAGGGGCTGACCCCGCAAGTGCCGCAGAACATGTGACGGGCGACTCCGGTGCCAAACCTGTAGGTCCGCATTGCGTCCTCACCGCTGATCGCGCGAAATCGATCCTGCGTCACGAGGAGATGCAGGAACCCCTTCTTCGTGCATACGGAGCAGTTGCAGTCCAGCGTTTCGGCCAGATCGCCGGTAACCTCGAAGCGCACGAGGGTGCAATGACAGCTGCCGCTATATGTTCCCAGCATCGCGTCACGCTCTTCCAGAAGCCGTCATGGCAAACTCTCCGGCTGCTCGTCTTGGGTCGATGAGACGATGCTGGACGCCACAGATCGACAACCCAGCACCACGGCGGGTCATCCACAGAGAACCGCTTCCCTGCCCACATCCGCCAGGCTCGCGCACCCAGCCAGCCCCATCGTCAGATCCAGTTCCGCCAGCATGTTGCGCAGCACTGCCGCCACGCCGGCCTCGCCGGCGATCGACAGCCCATACACATAGGGCCGCCCGATCAGCACGGAGCTCGCCCCCAGTGCCAGCGCCTTGAACACGTCGGACCCGCTGCGTATCCCGCTGTCGAACAGCACGGGCAGGCGCCCGCCGACCGCCTCGGCCACGTCGGCCAGCGCGTGCAGCGCGGCCATCGCGCCATCGATCTGCCGGCCGCCGTGGTTGGAGACGATGATCCCGTCCATGCCGTACTCGATCGCCAGGCGCGCATCGTCCGGGTGGTTAATGCCCTTCAGGATGACCGGCAGGCTCGTGTGCTGGCGCAGCAGGCCCAGGCGGTCCCAGGTTATCGTCGGGTTCGAGTAGGTGGTCATGAACAGCAGGCTGGCGGCGTGCGGGTCGCCCTTCCTGTCGCCGAGCATCTCCTGAAACACCGGGTCCGATGTGTATTGCGCAATGCCTTTCGCCTCCAGAAACGGCAGGTACGCCAGGTCCAGGTCGCGCGTGCGCCAGCCGAGCAGGGCGGTGTCCAGGGTCACCACGATCGCGGTGCAGCCGCAGGCCTCCGCGCGGCGCACCAGGCTGGCCACCAGCGCGTCCGACTTGCCCCAGTAGAGCTGGAACCAGCGCTCGCCGGCGCCACTGGCCGCGGCGATCGCCTCCATCGGGTGGCTTGCCTGGTTGGAGATGATCATCGGCACGCCGATTTCGGCGCAGGCGCGCGCGGTCGCCAGGTCGCCCTCCCTGTGCGCCATCTCCTGCACGCCTATCGGGGCGGCCAGGATCGGGCTGGGCCTGACGCGGCCGAGCATCGTGGCGGACATGTCGCGGCTCGCCATGTCGCGCAGCATGCGCGGGCGTATGCGCACGCTGTCGAACGCCGCAAGGTTGGCGCGCATGGTCGCCTCGCGTCCGGCGCCGCCGGCGATGTAGGCGAACGCTTCGGGTGACATCGCCGCCGCCGCGCGCGCCTCCAGCTCGTCCTGCCGGGTAGGCACGGCCTGCTTGCGCTGGTGCAGCATGCCGCTCACGTAGATCTCGCCCTGGCGCACCGTGCCGGGGGCGATCGTAAGCGCGTCTTCAGCCTGATCCGGCATGCGAGCGGTCCCTTTCTGTTCTTTCCGGCCGGCGCTGGCCATCGTAAGCTTTGGCATGAATATCAGTCTGCCGGAACGCTCCTTCGCCATACGCCGCCAGGCAGCAAGGCTGTGCCGGGAGCTGGGCTGGGCGCCCCTGCACGAAGTCAGCCTGCCGAACGGCCGCCGGGCGGACATTCTGGCGCTGCGGCGCGACGGCGATTTCGCCTGCATCGAGGTGAAGTCGGGCGCCACGGACTTCCTGACCGACAGCAAATGGCCGGAATACCGCGACTACGCGGACGCATTGTACTTCGCCGTCGACACGGATTTCCCGCAGAGCCTGCTGCCGGACGATGTCGGCCTGATCGTCACCGCGGGCGACGATGCGGCGATGCTGCGGGAAGCGCCGCCGCACCGCATGGCGGCGGCCAGGCGGCGTGCGTTGACGCACCGGTTCGCGGCGCTGGCGGCGTGCCGGCTGGAGGCGATCATCGATCCGCTGGACCGGTTCGCGCTTAGCTGCGAGTAAGCAGGGAAGGCCTTCTTTTTTGAAAAAAGAATCAAAAAACTTTTGCTCCCTGTCGGCGAATATCCGGAAAGGTCCGCGACAGCGGAGTCAAAAGTTTTTTGCTTCTTTTTTGCAAAAAAGAAGGCCTTCCTTTCTTTCTAGGACTCCCCCTATGCGACACGAAAACCGCGCCCAAGACGCGCTGCGCACCGTCTCGATCGAACCCGGCTTCTCGCACCACGCAGAAGGCAGCTGCCTGATACGCATGGGCGGCACCGAGGTGCTGTGCACCGCGTCCGTGGAACCGCGCGTGCCGCCGTTCATGCGCAACAAGGGCCTGGGCTGGGTGACGGCCGAATACGGCATGCTGCCGCGCGCCACGCACACGCGCGGCGATCGCGAGGCCGCCCGCGGCAAGCAGTCCGGCCGCACGCAGGAAATACAGCGGCTGATCGGCCGTTCGCTGCGCGCCATCACGGACCGCGCCGCCATGGGCGAACTGACCGTGGCGCTGGATTGCGACGTGCTGAACGCCGATGGCGGCACGCGCTGCGCCAGCATCACCGGCGCGTACGTGGCCCTGACCCTGGCGTTCCGAAAACTGGTGGAGACGCGGGTGATCGCGGCGGTGCCGCTGACCGGCCAGGTGGCCGCCATCTCCTGCGGCCTGGTAGGTGGCGCGGCGCTGCTCGATCTGGATTACGCCGAGGACAGCGGCGCCGAGGCTGACGCCAATTTCGTGCTGACCGAGGGCGGCATCGTGGAGATACAGGGCACCGCGGAGCAGTCGCCGTTCAGCGAGGCGCAGTTCCTGGAGCTGCTGCGCCTGGCCAAGCTGGGCACGGCCGCGCTGTTCGCGGCACAGCGCAAGGCGCTGCAGTGAGTGTCGCCCGCCGGCTTGAACGCGGCAGCCGCCTCATCCTGGCGAGCCACAACAGCGGCAAGCTGCGCGAGATTGCGGCGCTGGTCGCGCCCCGCGGGATCGGCCTGGTCCCGGCTGGCGAGCTGGGGCTGGCCGAGCCGGAGGAGACGGAGGCGGATTTCGCCGGCAATGCGCGTCTGAAGGCGTGGGCCGCGGCACGCAACGCGGGCCTGCCCGCCCTGGCGGACGATTCCGGCTTCTGCGTGGCCGCGCTGGGCGGGGCGCCCGGTGTTCTCTCCGCGCGCTGGGCAGGGCCTGCGAAGGATTTCGCGCTCGCTCTGCGGAAAGTGCAGGCGGCGCGGGGCGATAACCCGGACGACCGTGCCTGGTTCGTGTGCGTGCTGTGCCTGGCCTGGCCGGATGGCGAGACGGCGAGCTACCTGGGGCGCGTCGAAGGCCGCGTCGTCTGGCCGCCGCGCGGCGCGCTGGGGTTCGGCTACGACCCGATCTTCGTCCCGAACGGCGCATCGCGCACATACGGTGAGATCAGCCCGGACGAAAAACAGGCCACCAGCCATCGCGCGCGGGCGATGACGCAACTGGCGGCCGCGTGCTTGCCGGCGCGGCAGTACCCGCCTGGAGGGCGCGGGGTGCAGAAGCAAGCAAGGCCTTCTTTTTTGAAAAAAAGAAGCAAAAAACTTTTGCTTTTCCGGGGGCTGGCCTGCGTGTTTGGCCTGAAAATACGCGAACGCCGTAGATGCCGGGAAAAAAGTCTTTACATAATGATTGCTGTTTTTAAACGAACCAGATGGCTGCGCCGTTGGTATTGTCGATCCAGTTCTGAACCAACAACCCTGCCGAGCGCTTTACGAAATATGAATCTCCTACGTCCGCAACAGCGGAGATAAAAGCTTTTCGCTTCTTTTTCTCGAAAAAGAAGGCCTTACTTCCTTCCTGAACAAAACGTTCAGGTAGACTGTCGATCCCTGACAAAGCCTACCGACCGCTGGAACAGTCGCGCCGACCAAGCGATCCAGCGTGCCGACAACTTAGGGAGACACCGATCCCCTGACCAGAAAACCAGCCGGCTTACCTCAGCCGCGCGCCCGCCGGATCCCGGCGCCCGCCGCGCGCACCAGAACGCGCAGTAGCCCGGTCTGTGCCACCATGCGCGTGACCGGCGCCAGCAGGGCTGCCAGCGTCAGCGTGGCGCGCGCCTGCTCGATGCTCTGGTCGCGCACACGGCGCGCTTCCTCGATCACCGGATCCTTGATCTCGCCCGCGGCGAGCAGGCCGAAGATGATCACCACAACCAGATCCAGGCCGGCGACCACCGCCACCGCCCAGACCGCTGCGAGATGGGCGAACTGCACGAGTGCCAGCGCGGCCATGACGTGCAGGCCGGTCAGCAGACCGAGCGCGAACACCGCCGCCACCGCCCCGAAGATCGCGCGGCGGACTATGCCGCTGACGGTCCGCTTGATGAGCAGGATTTCCGCCTGGGCGGCGACTCGGGCGAGGCGTGCGGTGCGCATGACCGGGGCGTCCTTACTTGGTGATACGGCCGAACAGGAAGCCCACGGCCGCGGCCACGCCGATGGCGATCAGCGGCTGATCACGCACACGGTCGGAGACCGCCTCGGCCTGGTCTTCGGTATAGGCGCGCGCTTTTCCCGCCGCCTGGTAGGCGCTCTTGCGGGCGTCTGAAAAGGCCGGGGTGACGCGATCGTCCATGAGCTGGTTCACCTGGTCGCGCAGGGCGCGCAGTTCGTCACGCGCAGAGTCGGTGATCGCCATTGGAGAGCTCCTTTGAGAAATGGGCCGGTGGTCCGGGCCGCCTTGCTGGCTGCCGTCAGGCCAAAGCAACGCCATCTTTCAGGGCTGGTTGCCTTGCGGTATCAATCCCGCGTGGGGGATGGCGGCATGGAACGGGCCAGGCTGAAGCTGGTGGGGCTGACGAGCCCCGGCAGGCAAGGCACGCATGTGTGGGGCAGCCTGGACAAGCTGACGCTCGGGCCGGAGCCTGGCGCGCTCACGGTGCTGCTGGGGCCGGCCGGCGCGGGCAAGTCCGCGCTCATACGCGCCTTGGCGGGCTTCTCCCGCTTACGCGGCATCATCGGGCTGGACGGGCGCAACATCACGCGCGTGCCGGCCTGGCGCCGCGGCTTCGGCGTGGTGATGCGGCCGGACACGCTGATCCCGCATCTGACGCTGGCGGAAAACGTGGCGTTCGGCCTGCGCATGCGCAAGGTGGCGCGGCCGGCGCGTCAGGCGCAGGTGGAAGAGGCGCTGCACCTGGTGC